>JAVRPF010000863.1:0-2736 GCA_032162385.1 Mycobacterium sp. | reverse complement strand
TGGTTGCCGAGAAGGCGACCGAGGACTCGGTCCAGTCGCTGCTGGGCGCCCTGAGCATCGTTCAGGCGATCGGATCGGTGTGCGACATCACCGCGGTGTCGAAGTTCTTCAACGGCAACCCGGTGCTCGGCTCGGTGGGCGGCGGCATCGACGCGTTCGAAGGCCGCGCCGGCCGCAAGCGCTGGACCGAGATCGAAGCGGTCATCGGCCGCACCTGGGACGGCGTGATCGACGCCATCGACGCCATCGTCACCACCCCCAACGTCGACGAGGCCGCATCGGAGAAGGCCGCCGAGGAACTGGCCGAACCCGCGCCCGAGCCGGAGACCGTCGACGAGGCCGGCGACGAGGCCGGCGACGAGGCCGGCGACGAGGCAGGAGATGACGGCGACGAGGTCGTGATCGAGGGTGAGGTGGACACTGACCAGGAGGTCGAAGCGCTCGCCGCTGAGGCGCAGGAACAGGTGCTCGGCAGCCACACGGACTTCTGGGGCCAGGTCGGCATTGATCCGGTCCGAATCATGACCAGCGGCGGGACGTTCTACACGCTGCGGTGCTACCTCGACGATCAGCCGATCTTCCTGGGGCGCAACGGCCGGATCAGCGTGTTCGGCTCAGAGCGGGCCCTCGCGCGGTACCTGGCCGACGAGCACGAGAGCGACCTGTCGGATCTGGCGACCTTCGACGACATCCGCACGGCGGCCACCGACGGCTCGCTGCGAATCAAGGTCACCGACGACAACGTGTACGTGTTGAGCGAACTATCCGACGACATCACCGACGGGCCCGAAGCGGTCGATGGCCAGCAGCTCGAATTGGTCGTCGAACTGCTCAGGGATGTCAGCGATTACGCGGAGGACACCACCGTCGACGAGGCGCTGGAAGTCGACCAGCCGCTCGGCAGGTTCGTCGCGCACGTACTCGATCCGGGCTCGGTCACCAAGCCGCCCCCGCCCTACGCCAAGGCCGCCGAGCAGTTCGACGTGCTCGCAGCCTTCGTGGAATCGCGGCTGCGCACCGAGTAGCGCGATGAGTTCTGCCTGCGACGCGAGTCGACATGGCATGACCATCACTGACGGCATCACCGCCCGTTCGATCGACGTCCCCGGCGCCCGCCTGCACTACGAGGTCCGCGGCGGTGCTGATTCCGCGGGGCCCCTCCTGTTCGTCATCGGTTCCCCGATGGGCGCCGCCGAGTTCGGGCCGCTGGCCGACGCGCTGGCATCCGACCGCACCGTCGTCACCTACGACCCGCGGGGGTTCGCGGCCAGCCCCATCGACGATCCGGACCAGCCCTCGACTCCCGAACAGCGGGCCGGTGACGTCGTCGCGATTCTCGACGACCTCGGCGCCGAGTCGGCCGACCTCTTCGGGTCCAGCGGCGGCGCGGTCACCGGTTTGGCTCTGGTCGCCCTGCATCCCGGCCGGGTGGGCACGCTGATCGCCCACGAGCCGCCGCTGACCGAACTGCTTCCCGACGCAGAGGAGCAGTGGGCAGCGACCAAGGGCATCATGGACACGTTTCGTACCGACGGCTTCCACGCCGCCTGGTTCCAATTCATGGTCAACGCAGGCTTCGACATGACCGCACCCGCTGGCGAAGTCCAGGACAAGAGTGGCGGGCCGGTGCCTTCCGATCCATCGACGAAGGAGCTCGCCGAAGCCACCCGGTTCTTCGTTCACGACCTGGAGCCCACCACGCGTTATGTCCCCGACGCCGCGGCCGTCAACGCTGGTGCGACCCGTGTCGTCATCGGCATCGGCGAAGACTCGCGGCACCTGCTCACCTACCGCACGTCTGCGGCGACGGCCGAGTTGCTCGGCGCAGAGTCGGCGACCTTCCCTGGCGACCACGGCGGGTTCCTCGGTGCCCCGGTGGAATTTGCCGACACATTGCGAAAGGTGCTGGCCGGCTGAGTCGGGCTAGCCGATCAGGATTGCGTAGCGCGGCTTGATCACCTCGTCGATGATCGCCAGCCGCTCGTCGAACGGCAAGAAAGACGACTTCATCGCGTTGATGGTGAACCGTTCGAGATCGCTCCAGCCGTAGCCGAACGCCTCCACCAGCCGCAGCATCTCCTGGCTCATGGTGGTGTCGCTCATCAGCCGGTTGTCGGTGTTGACGGTGACGCGGAACCGCGCCCGGGCCAGCAGGTCGAAGGGGTGCTCGGCGATGCTGTTGACGGCACCGGTCTGCACGTTGCTGCTCGGGCAGAGTTCCAGCGGAACCCGCTTGTCGCGCAGGATCGACGCCAGCCGGCCCAGCGCGACCGAGCCGTCGGGCGCGATTTCGATGTCGTCGACGATTCGCACGCCGTGGCCGAGCCGGTCGGCGCCGCAGAACGCGATGGCCTCGTGGATCGACGGCAGGCCGAACGCCTCACCGGCGTGAATCGTGAAGCGGGCGTTGTTGCCCCGCATGTACTCGAAGGCGTCGAGGTGCCGGGTCGGCGGGTACCCGGCCTCCGCGCCCGCGATGTCGAACCCCACCACGCCCTTGTCGCGGAACCGGACGGCCAGCTCGGCGATCTCCCGCGACCGGGCGGCGTGCCGCATCGCCGTGACCAGACAGCGCATGGTGATGGTGCGGCCCTGGGTGCCTGCCGCCTTCTCGCCGTCGGCGAACCCGGCAAGCACCGCATCGACGACCGCGTCCAGCGACAGCCCGCGGTCGATGTGCAGTTCGGGCGCGAACCGAACTTCGGCGTAGACCACGGAGTCGGCGGCCAGGTCCTG
>JAVRPF010000862.1:0-3017 GCA_032162385.1 Mycobacterium sp. | reverse complement strand
CAGAGGGCACCAGTCGGCAAAGTCTGCGGTGCGCGGAAACGACGAGACATGATGTCGCCGCTCGCCCCAATCCCGCGCGCCCGCACGCTGGTTCGGACGATTGGCCGTGCCGCGGTTGTGCAGGCATACGAAGTGGGACTGATGGCATCGGTAGTCGCGACGGCGCCGCTGCATCTGGCCGGGGGCGGCTTCGACTCTGCATTCGGGTCGTTGCCCCCTGTCCGGGCGCACGCCGCACAGACGGCGCGCCCGGTGCTGCTGGTGCACGGCTTCGGGGGCACGAAGTCCAGCTGGTCCTTCCTCGCGCGAACCCTACGTGCCCAAGGCCTGACCGTCGAAGCGATCACCTACACGCCGTTCGGAACCTCAGTGGAGCAGCTCGCCGACCGGCTCGCCGTCGAGGTTGAAAGGATGTTGTCTCAAACCGGTGCGGACAAGGTGCATCTGGTCGGACACAGCCTTGGCGGGGTCGTCATCGCGCAGGCCATCGCGGGCGGTCGCCTCACCGGGCAGGTCGACAGGGTCGTTACCATCGCGGCACCCTTCGGGGGCTCGCCGTGGGCGAACCTGCTGCCGTTCGTGGCGGTCGTTCGGGCGCTGCGGGAAGGTTCGCCACTATTGCGCCGACTCGCCTCCGCGCCGGTACCCGACGGCGTGCGGTGGCTAGCATTCACGGCCACACTCGACATCATCGTGCCCGGCCTCCGGTCGGTGCCGGCCCACGCCGACGTGGAGACCGTAATGGTCAGCGGGGTCGGTCACCTCGGGATGCTTCTGAGCCGCCAGGTTGTCGGCCGCATAGTCGCCGCGCTGTCCGCATAAGGGTAGGCCGGAGCACGAGCAGCGATGCATCCGTGGGCTCCGCGCGATGGGAGGCGACATGTCGTGGCACATGAGGGCAATCACCGTCTACCTGCGGCCGGCCCGCAAACCCAGCTACGCCACCGCCGACGCCGCCGTTCGTCGACACCTTTTCGATCGGATTCGCAGCAAGCCACCTCGAGAAAGATCTAGGCATCACGCCGTTCCAGTTCGGTCTCATAGCGGGGGCTCTTCTTCGTCGGCTACTTCATCTTTGAGGTGCCAAGCAACATGTTGCTGCGCCGCTTTGGTGCTCGCCGCTGGATTGCACGAATCGTCCTGACCTGGGGTCTGCTCGCCGTCGCTACCGGCTTCACGACGGGCGTTGAGTCGCTGGGAGCGGTCCGGGTACTGCTGGGTATCGCCGAGGCAGGCTTCTTCCCGGGAATCCTTCTCTACCTGACGTACTGGTTCCCCGAGCGCGAGCGGGCACGCACCACGGCAATGTTCATCGTCGCGGTCCCCGTCGCCACCGTCATTGCCGGCCCATGCTCCGGACTGATCCTTGACTACATCCACTGGGGCGGGATCGCCAGTTGGCGTTGGATGTTCATCCTGCAGGGTGGCATTGCGGTCCTGATGACCCCCTTGGCGCTGAAGTTCCTCACCGATGACCCCAGCAAGGCCAAATGGCTCACCCAGGAGGAGAAGGACGAGGTGATCGGTGAGCTGACAACTGAACGGAAGGAAAAGGAACGCGCGCACGGCGCCATGAACTGGAAAGCGGTCCTGGCCAACCCCCGCATGTTCGCCCTGGCCTTCATCTACTTCTGCAAGGCATCCGCCATGTACTCTCTCGTATTCTTTACCCCTACAATCGTCGCGGCACTGTCATCGAACTTCAGCGGCACCCAGGTCGGACTGATCACTGCGCTGCCATATCTGATCTCGATCGCCGGAATGTTGTTGTGGGCACGGCACTCCGATCGCACGGGCGAACGCCGCTTCCACGTCGCCGGGCCGTACCTGGTCGGCGCGATCGCACTGATCGGGCTCGGGATCTGGAACGACACCTTAATCTTGTCGGTCGTTCTCCTTTGCGTAGTGGTCCTCATGCTGTCTATCCCTTACGGCCCGTTCTGGTCGCTTCCCTCGATGTTCCTGACAGGTGCCGCCGCGGCCTCTGGCCTAGCTTGGATCAATGCCGTCGCTAACCTCGGCGGGTTCGTCGGGCCGTTCGTCTTAGGCGCCGTGGTCGGCAAGACCGGCACAGTCTTCAGTGGGCTATTCATCGTCGCCGGAATGGTCTTCGCGGCGGCGGCTTTGACGATGCGCCTGAAGGTCGTTACGCAGGTGGAGTCGACCTAAGAAAGCGGGCTGATCGGCGTGGACCTCACGCTGACCGTAGCCGACCGATCCGCCGGACGTGACTGCGTCGCCGAGCCAGAAGCCGGGGCCCGGCGTATCCAGCGATATCCGGAAGGTGACAGCGCCCTTTCCGCTGCGGGCTGAACCTCATCCGGATGGGCGTCGACTTCAGTTGGCGGACATATCAGTTCACTGTGACAGTTTGACTGTTACCCCTGTAAGCCAACGCGCAGAATCGGGATGATGGTGCCGCCGGTCAATTCGGGTGCGCGGTTCGAAACTCCGATAACACTCAGACGTCTAGCCGGCAATGATGGACGCTCGCCACTAAGGAGATGTGGGGAGTAGGACCTAATAGGGCGCTGCCTGAACGAACGGTGATCAGGTTGAGCTGACCAGGTCGCGGGCAGCATCGGCGATGTGGTCGGCGTCGATGCCGGCCCACGCCATCAGCTCGGCGCCGGACCCCGAGCCCGGCATGCCGCTTACGGCCAGGTGCCGCACGCGCAGCTCTGATGACCCCGCGCCGATCAGTGCGTCGGTGACTGCCGAGCCCAGCCCACCCTCGGGATGGTGATCTTCGGCGATCACGAAGCGCCCGCCGGTGGTCGCGGCCGCCGAGGTGAGCGACCCGGTGTCGATCGGCTTGACCGAGTAGCAGTCGATCACCCGCGCACGGAAACCGTCTTGCTGCAAGATGTCGGCGGCGCGCAGGCACTCATGGGTGGTCACGCCTGCGCCGACCAGGGTGATCTGGTCGTCGGCGCTACTGCGCAGCGGCTTCGATCCGCCGACAGGGAACTGTTCGCCGTCGCCGTAGAGCACCGGGTAGGCGCCGCGGGTGGTGC
>JAVRPF010000861.1:0-2807 GCA_032162385.1 Mycobacterium sp. | reverse complement strand
CGACCCGGCGCACCACCGAGCAGAACACATCGCCCTCGTTCCACTGCGCGCCCGCCAACTCAGCCGCCATCGACGCGTATCCGCGCAGCACCACCTGCAGACCGTTGACGCGCTCACACGACCGGGTGTTCATCTTGTGCGGCATCGCCGACGAGCCGACCTGACCGGGCGCGAAGCCCTCGGTGACGAGCTCGTGGCCGGCCATCAGCCGGATGGTGTGCGCCAGCGACGACGGCCCAGCGCCGAGCTGCACCAGTGCGGACACCACGTCATGGTCGAGCGAACGCGGGTACACCTGCCCGACACTGGTGAAAACGTCTGCGAAACCGAGGAATTCGGCGACCCGACGCTCGAGGTCGGCCAGCCGAACCGCGTCGCCGTCGAAGAGGTCGAGCATGTCCTGCGCGGTGCCCATCGGGCCCTTGATGCCGCGCAGCGGATAGCGGTCGATCAGCTCGGAGAGCCGGGTCAGCCCGAGCAGCGTCTCCTCGGCGGCCGACGCGAACCGCTTGCCCAGCGTGGTGGCCTGCGCGGCCACGTTGTGGCTGCGGCCCGCCATCACCAGATCGCGGTACAGCACGGCCCGCTCGGCCAGCCGCGCGACCACCGCGATGCCATGCGCGTGGACGAGTTCCAGTGACCGCCGGATCTGCAGTTGTTCGACGTTCTCGGTGAGGTCGCGGCTGGTCATGCCCTTGTGCACGTGCTCGTGGCCGGCCAGGGCGTTGAATTCCTCGATGCGGGCCTTGACGTCGTGTCGGGTCACCCGCTCACGCGCGGCGATCGACTCCAAGTCGACATCGTCGATTGCCCGCTCATAGTCCGCCACCACGCCGTCGGGCACCGTGACGCCCAGCTCCGCCTGCGCCCGCAGCACCGCCAGCCAGAGCCGCCGCTCGGCGACGATCTTGGCCCGCGGCGACCAGATCGCCACCATCTCATCGCTGGCGTACCGATTGGCCAGGACATTGGGAATCGTCACGAATACACAGCTTACGACCCGCCATACGGCAAGGTAGCGATGTGTACTTCGTCGGACTCGACCTCGCGTGGGGTGAACGCAAGCCCACGGGAGTCGCCGTCGTCGACGATGCGGGCAGGCTAGTGCACCTCGGTACCGCGCAGGACGACACCAGCATCAGGGCCGCGATCATGCCGTACGTCGAAAGCGACTGCCTCGTCGCCTTCGTCGCGCCCCTGGTTGTGAACAACCCGGCCGGTCAGCGTCCGAGCGAGGCGGCGCTCAACCGGGACTTCGCGAAGTTCGAAGCGGGCGCCCACCCCACCAACACCGGCAAACCCGAGTTCGCAGGCACGCCGCGCGCCGCCCGGCTCGCCGACGCACTCGATCTCGACATCGACCCGGATTCGCGATCGCCACGACGGGCCATCGAGGTCTATCCGCATCCCGCGACGGTTGCGTTGTTCCGGCTGGGCCGAACGTTGAAGTACAAGTCGAAGCCGGGTCGCAGCGTCGCCCAGCTGCGCTCGGAGCTGCTGCGGTTGATGGACCACATCGAGTCGTTGGCGCAAGCGACACCGTCGCTGCGGGTTACCGATCACGACGGATGGGTCGAGCTTCGGCGCGCGGTGGAGACGGCGGAACGCAAGAGCGAACTTCGCCGCGCCGAGGATCCGGTCGACGCCGTCATCTGCGCCTACGTCGGGCTGTTCGCCACTCGCAGACCCGGCGACGTGACGACCTATGGAGACGCCGAGACGGGCGCCACCATCACACCCAAGCTGCCGCCCGACCTGACCCCTGCGCCGCCGGAGCCCACGCCTGGCGCGGTGCGGGACGCCATCGCGCAGTTCGCCCATCGGCGCCTTGGTCTGCTTGGCGCGACGGACCGGTATCTCGCCTTGGTCACCACTCTGCTCGATGACGCGGGCATCAACTACCTCAGCGTCACTGCGAGAACGAAGAGCGTCGCGTCGTTCGCCGAAAAGGCCGACCGCAGTGTGGATGGCCAGCGCCTCTACACCGACCCGCTGGCGGAGATCACCGATCAGGTCGGGCTGCGGGTGATCACGTTCCTACGCGACGACGTCACCACGGTGGCCAACCTGCTGGCTGAGGAAATGCAATTGCTCGACGACCGGGACATGGGCCAGGAGACCGCAAGGGAGGGTAGGTGGGGCTACGCGAGCCGGCATCTGCTCGTAGTGGCCGAGGGCGAGCAGCAGCCCGCGTCCATCCAGGTGCGAACCGTCCTTCAACACGCGTGGGCGGAGTTCGAACACGACATCCGCTACAAGGGGTCGATACCCGAGGAGGATGCGCCCGACTTGGACCGGCGGTTCACGCTCGCCGCCGGCCTGCTCGAGCTGGCCGACCGGGAATTCTCCGCGATCCGCGAGCGGCTGAAGTCCTCGCCGCCCGCGCAGCGGTCAGAACAGTCCGGCGACCCTCGAATCGCCACTCCGGTGCTCGCCACGTATCTGGGCAACCGCTTTCCTGACGCGGGCTGGTCGCGAACCGAGCACTACGCGTGGATGTCGGGGCTCCTGCTCGAACTCGGCGTCGACTCACTCGACGAGCTCGACGATCTGCTCGATACCGTCGACACCGACGCGGTCAACCTGGCCATGGGTTACCGCTACCCGGCTGGCGCCGTCCGCCGCCTCGACGACGCCCTTCTGGCGAAGTTCGGTCAGCGCTACGTCGCGCTGCACGGAAACTCGGATCGGGTGTCCCTGTTGGAGAGCCGGCTGGAGAAGCTCTGACCGCCGCTACTCCGGTGCGGACCCCAGAGTCCTTTGGATCCTTGATGCCGGCATCGCGGATGCCGAGTTGCCGGTTGATC
>JAVRPF010000860.1:0-3245 GCA_032162385.1 Mycobacterium sp. | reverse complement strand
CAGTTCGTCCACCTCGCGCCCGATGGCGTCCGCGCGGCGGGCGATCTCCGACTCGTCGCGCCCGGCGCACACCACGAACGCCGCCGAATAGGTGAGCGAATCCGGTGCCCGGCCGGCGTCGGCAAGTGCCGCCGCCACCCGGCCGTACTGTGTCTTCAGGTCGTCGAGCGGGGCGAACGGCATGTTGAACTCGGAGGCGAACTTCGCGGTCAGCGCCGGCGTGCGCTTGGCGCCGCCGCCACCTATGACGATCGGCGGATGCGGCGCCTGGACCGGCTTGGGCAACGCGGGCGAATCCTCGACGGTGTAGTGGGTGCCGGAGAAGTCGAAGGTCTCGCCGGTGGGCGTGGTCCACAGGCCCCTGATGATGTCGAGCTGCTCGGACAGCCGGTCGAAGCGTTCCCCCAGCGGTGGGAACGGAATCGCGTACGCCTTGTGCTCGGCCTCGAACCAACCGGCGCCAAGCCCCAATTCCACACGGCCGCCACTCATTTCGTCGACCTGGGCGACCGAGACCGCCAGCGGGCCCGGATAGCGGAAGGTGGCCGAGGTCACCATGGTGCCGAGGCGGATCGTCGACGTCTCGCGGGCGATGCCACCGAGTGTCACCCAGGAGTCGGTCGGTCCGGGCAGCCCGTCGCCGCTCATCGCCACGTAGTGGTCGGACCGGAAGAACGCCGAGTAGCCCAGCGCCTCCGCGGCTCGGGCGACGGCGAGTTGATCGCCGTAGGTGGCGCCTTGTTGAGGTTCGACGAATACGCGGAAGTCCATGACGTCAGCGTAGATGTGAGACCTTAGAGGCCGCTGCGGCCCTCGCGTACCGCACGCACGGCGTCGTCGTCGCCGGTGAACGTCAGCCGCGCCTCGTTGCGCCCGGACGCGAACATCAGAAGTTCGCCGGGGTCGCCGGTCACCACGACGGTGGGACCGCGACCGACGGTGGCCAGCGTCTTGCCCTCCGGCGTCCGCAACGACACGTGTCCCGATGCCTTGGACAGCCCCATCCGCGCCATCAACGGGACCTGTCGCGCCAGTGCCGAGGTGGTGCCAGCGTCGAGTTCACGCGGCTCCCACCCGTTCACCGCGCGGCGCACGTCCTCGTGGTGGATGAACATCTCGGCCACGTTCACCAGTGGGTCGAGGAGCTTGAACGGGGACAGGGTCGGTGGTCCGGCCGCGATCTTGTCGAGCAGCACGTCCCAGTCGGTCTCGGCGGCAACCTGGTTCTGCACCCTGGCGGTGTAGTCCGCGAGCGCGGGGATCAGGATGCCCGGCGCGGCGTCGAGCCGGCCCTCCCGCACCACCAAGTGAGCGGCCAGGTCGCGGGTGGTCCAGTCGCCGCACAAGGTGGGCTGTTCGGGTCCCGCCTCGCGCATCGTGGTGACGAGCAAGGCACGTTCCTGCTGAGCAACCGTCATGGGCCCTCCCTCTGGTCGAGTGCACGTGGGCCAAAGCCTCAGAAGATTTCGACACCACTGGTACTGAGGAACATGCCATGTCCGGTGTCATCGTTGGTGAACCGCGTGCCATCTTCTCCCGCGACGATCGTCCAGCCCTGCGCGGAGTAGGTGCGATAGTCGATGGTCTCCACCGGGATGTCGCCCAGATTGCCGACGATCCACTCGACCTGGCCCCCCGCGCTCAACCGGATTCCGTTGGCCTGCACGCCATTGACCACCGGCCCATTGGTGAACGCCGACTCGCAGCCGACTTCCTCGGCGCTGATCTGGCAGCGGGTCTTGCCCGACTTCGTCTCGATGAACACGTAGCCGTTCTGCGGCGGCAGCACCTCGCCCGGACCCGGGGCGGCCGTTGGCGTCGCCGGTGGCCTGGCGGTGGTGGCCGGCGGCGGGGTGGACGACCGGCTGGGCCGTGGGGTCGGGAAGCTGGGTTCGGTCGGGGACCCGGCGCTGCCCCGCGGGTTGCCCTCGACCGTGGACTGGCAGCCAACCAGGAGCGCGCCCGCTGCGAGCGCGCATGCGGCGATCTGCCGTGGCTTCATCGGGTCCAAGGCTACGCAGCCAGTGACGGGAGTTACGGCAGTGACGCACCGTTCATTGCGGAGTATCCGTCCGAGAGGGCTCGCAGTTGCGCAGCACCGTCGCCGGAGTAGGACGCGCCGTGCATGATCGCCAGTGTGGTCGGGTTCAGCGCCGCGAGCTGCTCCAGTGTCGGCGCCAGGGTCGAGGTCAGGCCGGTGGCATGGAAGAACCCCTCGGCCGCGATGGCCGGCTCGACGACGTCGGTGTCGGTGATCGCCGGGCACTGACCGACGTGGGTGAACAGGTCCCCTGCCAGCAGCGTCGACGTGGTCTCGTCGAACCACAATCCGGCCTCCCAGTTGTGCGGGACGTGCGGGGTGGCGATGAAGCGCAGTCGGTGCCCGCCGGTGTCGAGCGGGTCATCACCCGCGGCCACGGGCGGCCGGTCGCACATGTCATTGAGGGACAGCATGCAGGCCAGCGGACCGTGTACCACCTGGGCGTCGGGCGCGGCGTCGAGCAGCAGGTTCATCGCGCCGCACTCGTCGGCCTCCACGTGCCCGAAGGAGATCCAACGCAGGGTTTCGATCGGGATGACCCGTTCGATGGCAGCCGACACATGGTCGAACAGGAACCGCTGGCCGCAGTGGAACAGGAACGGTTGCTCGCCGGTCAGCAGGAACTGGTTGAACGTGAAGCCGTGCTCGGTGATGTCCGGGACCCAGGTGGAGAACCGGAAGACGCCGTCGGCGATCTCATCGACCGTGGTGTCCAGCCCTGTGTTCATGGCTCACTCGAAGAGATCGGGCTGTTCGCGGGTGATGCGCTCGAACAGCGGCTGGAAACTGAACCAGCCGGCGAAGTGCGTGCCGACCTGGCCGGCGGTGAGCTTGGCCATGGTGGGCTCGATCAGAACGGGTGTTCCGGCAGCTTCGGCCATGAGTTGTGCCTGGCACGACCGTTCCATCGTGATGAACCACCATGCCGCTTCGTCGACGGTCTCTCCCACGGTGAGCAGACCGTGGTTGTTGAGGATTGCCGCCTTGGCGCCGTTCATCACGGCGCCGATCTCCTTGCCCTCCTCGGCGTCGAGCACGACGACATTGCCCGCGAACCGCACCTGATCCTGATAGAAGGCACAGGCGTCCTGGGTGAGGGGCTCGATCGCGCAGCGGAGGCTGGCCAGTGCCTTACCGTATGGCGAGTGGGTGTGTGCGGCGGCCACCACGTTCGGGCTGCTGGCATGGAGACCGCCGTGGATGG
>JAVRPF010000859.1:0-4675 GCA_032162385.1 Mycobacterium sp. | reverse complement strand
CCTCGATGCGCAGATAGCCCAGTGACCGAATGCTCATGACTCAGCCTCCCAGAAAATCTATGGTCAGCTTGTTGAACTCGTCGAACTTCTCGAGCTGAGCCCAGTGCCCGCACTGGCCGAACACGTGCAGCTGCACGCGGGGAATCTGCTTGAGCGCCACCAGGGCGCCGTCGAGCGGGTTGACCCGATCCTCACGACCCCAGATCAGCAGCACCGGCTGGCGCAGTTTGTACACCTCGCGCCACATCATGCCGAGCTCGAAGTCGGCGCCGGCGAACGACTTTCCCATCGCCTTGGCGGCGGCGAGCGACTCGGGCTGGCTGGCGATGGCGAACCGCTCGTCGATCAGTTCGGGGGTGACGAGCTTCTGGTCGTAGACCATGATGCGCAGGAACTTCTCCATGTTCTCGCGCGTGGGATCGACGGTGAACTTGCCAAGCAGCTTGACGCCCTCGGTCGGGTCGGGTGCGAACAGGTTCACGCTCAGCCCGCCGGGGCCCATCAACACCAGCCGGCCCGCACGTTTCGGATTGTCGAGGGCGAACCGCACCGCGGTGCCACCGCCCAGCGAATTGCCCACCAGCGCAGCGCGTTCGATACCGAGATGGTCGAACAGGTTCAGCAACGCGGTGGAGCTGTAGCGGTTGTACTGCTCGTGATCGGTGTGCTTGTCGGAGAGCCCGTAGCCCGGCTGATCGACGGCGAGCACGTGGAAGTGCTGCGCCAGCACCGCGATGTTGCGGGAGAAGTTCGACCAGCTCGACGCGCCGGGTCCGCCGCCGTGCAGCAGGACGATCGTCTCGCCGTTGCCCAGGCCTGCTTCGTGGTAGTGCAGCCGCATGTCCTCGCGGACCTGCGCATGGCGCGACGTGGACTCGAAGGTAAGTACGTCCTCGGACTTGGACAAAGACTGAGTCATCAGACCATCGTGTCCTGGGGCGGCAGCCCGAACTCGTTGTTGCCGAAGATGAGGTAGGCCCGTTCGGGTTCGTTGGCCGCATGGACGCGCCCGGCATGGGCATCGCGCCAGAACCGCTGCACCGGGGCGTCGTTGTTCAGCGCGGTGGCGCCCGACGCTTCGAAGAGCCGGTCGACGGACGAGATCGAGCGGGCGGTGGCGCGCACCTGGTCGCGGCGCGCGCGGGCACGCAGCTCGAAGGGAATCTCCTTGCCCGCCTTGAGCAGCGCGTACTCGTCGCCGACGTTGCCCATCAGCTGGCGCCACGCGGCGTCGATGTCGCTGGCCGCCTCCGCGATGCGCACCTTGGCGAATGGATCGTCCTTGGACTTCTCACCCGCGAACGCCGCGCGCACGCGCTTGCCCTGATGCTCGACGTGGGCGGCGTAGGCGCCATAGGCCATGCCCACGATCGGCGCCGAGATGGTGGTGGGATGCACGGTGCCCCACGGCATCTTGAACACCGGGGCGGTGTTGTTCTCCAGTCCACCCGCCGTGCGGTCGTTCATCGACGTGTAGGACAGGAACCGGTGGCTTGGCACGAACACGTCCTTGACCACCACCGTGTTGCTGCCGGTGCCGCAAAGTCCGACGACGTGCCAGACGTCGTCGATGCGGTACTCGGTGCGCGGGATCAGGAAGCTGCCGAAGTCCACGGGGCGGCCGTCCTTGATGACCGGGCCGCCGAGGAATGCCCACGTTGCGTGGTCACAGCCCGAGGACCAGTTCCAAGAGCCACTCACCAGGTAGCCGCCGTCGACGACGGTGCCCGCGCCCATGGGGGCATAGGACGACGAGACGCGGACGGTCGGGTCGTCACCCCAGACCTCGTCCTGGGCCTGCTGATCGAACAACGCGAGGTGCCAGTTGTGCACGCCGATGATCGAGCCCACCCAGCCTGTGGAGCCGCACGCGCTGCCGAGCCGGCGCACCGCCTCGTAGAACAGCGTTGGGTCGCACTGCAGACCGCCCCACTGCTCGGGCTGAAGCAGCTTGAAGAAGCCGACCTCGTCGAGTTCGGCGACGGTCTCGTCGGGCAGCCGGCGCAGATCCTCGGTGGCCTGCGCGCGCTTGCTGATCAGCGGCAACAAATCGTCGATGCCATCTAGGACGGACTGCACGTCACGTTGTTCAATGGACGTCACTGGTTGCCTCCAGGATTGCGGGGCTGATACACGATCTAGACAGAGATTAGAACACGTTACGATTTGTGTCGAGTAAGGCCTTCCCATGGTCGCTAGACCTGCGGAAGGGCATTTTTGTAACATGTTCTAGTTCTGACCGCGAAGCGCGACGAGAGGAAAAGGGACCGTGACGGACGAGCCGCTCGGCAGCCACGTGCTCGAGCTGCAGGTGGCAGACGTCGTCGACGAGACCGCCGACGCGCGTTCGCTGGTCTTCAAGGTTCCCGATGGATCCACGATCACGGCCGACCGGCTCCGCTACGCGCCAGGGCAGTTCCTCACCCTGCGGGTGCCCAGCGACCGCACCGGCTCGGTGGCGCGCTGCTACTCACTGTGCAGCTCGCCATTCACCGACGACGCGCTGACCGTCACCGTCAAGCGCACGGTCGACGGCTACGCGTCGAACTGGTTGTGCGACAACGCCCACGCCGGCATGAAGATCCACGTGCTGGCGCCTTCGGGCACGTTCGTGCCGAAGACGCTGGACACCGACTTCCTGCTGCTCGCGGCGGGTAGCGGCATCACCCCGATGATGGCGATCCTCAAGTCGGCGCTATCCGAGGGCGGCGGCAAGGTGGGGTTGATCTACGCCAACCGTGACGAGAAATCGGTGATCTTCGCCGCGGCATTGCGCGATCTCGCGGCCAAATACCCGGACCGACTGACCGTGGTGCACTGGCTCGAGTCGGTGCAGGGGCTGCCGTCCGCGGTGGCGCTCGGCGGGCTGGTCGGGCAGTACCTCGGTCACGAGGCGTTCATCTGCGGTCCGGGCCCGTTCATGGCGGCCGCCCAGGAAGCCCTCAAGACCGCGGGTGCAGCGCCAGGGCGGGTGCACATCGAGGTCTTCAAGTCGCTGGAGTCCGACCCGTTCGCCGCCTTGGTGATCGACTACGACGAAGACGACGACAGCGACGAGGGGCCCGCGACGGCGGTCGTGACGTTGGACGGCGAAACCCACGAGCTCAGCTGGCCGCGCAACGCCAAGCTCCTCGACGTACTGCTCGACAAGGGGCTGGACGCGCCGTTCTCCTGCCGCGAAGGACACTGCGGTGCGTGTGCGGTCCTGAAGAAGAGTGGCGACGTGGCCATGGAGATCAACGACGTGCTCGAGGCGTCCGATCTCGACGAGGGGCTGATCCTCGGGTGCCAGGCGAGGCCGACGTCGGATTCGGTCGAAGTCACCTACGACGAATAATCGCCGGTCTAACCTGAGCCGGACCCAATGAGGAGTGCACGATGAGACGGTTTGCCAGCGTCAGCGCGCTGATCTCGGCGACCTGGCTCGCCATCGCCCTCGTCGCCCCGACGGCCGTGTCCTCGGCCGCGCAGAACTCCGCCACCGCGTCGATCCCCGTCGACCCGGTGACCACGCTGGAGATCCACACCACCGCCAACTGCGTGAAGGCCGAGGGCCAGTGCTACTTCACGTCGGCCGCGAACCTGCTCACGCCGGACGGGCCGACCGGCTTCCCGCCCCAGTTCTATGCCCGGCAGAACACCACGTTGCGTTCGATGGACAAGCTGGTCTACCTGGACTCCGACTTCAATGCCCCCAACACCCGGATGTTCAAATCGATTGGGTCAGTTGAGTTCAGCACCGTGTACTTCGACGGCGGACCGCCCGAGAAGTTCACCCTGAACGGCAACACCTGGACCACCGACTGGTCCACCGGCCGGCCGAAGACCGACGCGGACTACATCGTCTGCTCCTACATCCAGGTGGTCTACGCGAACGTGAACCTGACCTCGCCGACCGCCTGCGCGCAGACCACGTACGCCTAACGCGCCCATTGCGGGCTACTGCGCCGGGGCGAGCCCGCTGAACAGCGTTCGGGCGAGGTCCGCCGCGACTCGCTGCGCCGCTTCGTCATCCAATGGCGTGTCGTCGAAGCGGCTCAGGAACGCATGCTGGAAGCATGCGCCGAGTAGCAGTGCGGCACCTGCCCGCGGGTCGGCGTCGGCTCGCAGGCGGCCGAGATCCTGTTCGGCCGCAAGGTAGTTGGCGACTACGTCGTTGACGTGGCGTGGTCCGCGGTCGCGTTCGTGCACCGCGGCGCGGTGGGCTGCAAGCAGCTGCGGTTCAGAGAACACCGACGCGGCCATCACGAAGGTTTCGTGATAGAAGCTCAGCGCCGCGCGCGCGACTTCCTGCAGCGTGTCCTGAACCGACCCCTCCCCTGCCCGTTGGCCGAGGGTGGCCAGCACCGTACCGAGCGTGCTCGGCACGCGCTCGGAGAGCACGGCCAGGAACATGTCGGTCTTGTCGCGAAAGTGCTTGTACAGGGCCGCTTCCGAGTAGCCGGCCGCCTTGGCGATCTCCTTGGTGGTCGCTCGTGCCATTCCGCGGGTGCGCATGACATGTGCGGCCGCATCGAGCATCCGATCTCTCGTCGTCACACGGACCTCCCCTTGACAAGTTAGTGAGTCTTCACCAATCATAGTGGTAAGTGAGTATTCACTAACCTAGGAGATCATGAAGATCACGATTTTCGGCGCCGCCGGAGGCACCGGCACGCAGTTACTCGACCTGGCG
>JAVRPF010000858.1:0-3527 GCA_032162385.1 Mycobacterium sp. | reverse complement strand
CACAGCGCCGAGTGCCCGGTGCCCGCGTTGTTCCACGGGTCGCTGCTCTCGGCGGCGGCGCCGTCGAGGCGTTCGATCAGCGTGATCGACCAGTCGGGCTCCAATAGCCGCAGTAGTGTGCCGAGGGTCGCGCTCATGATGCCCGCGCCCACCAGCACGACGTCCGTTTTCGTGATTTTGGCTCCGTTGGGCTCAGACACCTGTTCGTTGATCCTTCGTGGTCGCACATCCGCCTGATACGGCTTACCTGTTAGTAGGTTATCCCGCCGCTCCCGGGGCCAATCTGCCTACCGGTCCCCGCCGCAGTCCGTTAGGTCACAGTGCGCGGTTAAGGTAGCTGTCGTGAGCTCGTCGGCGTCCGGTTGGGAGCCCGACGTGCTGCCCGGATACTGGCGGCAGACCATTGTGCTCGGCCCGGATCCCGACGGGGAGGGCGAGCTCGTCGCCACGCTCGTCCGGCGCGGGGAGGCAGCCGGTGCACACCACGCCGTGCTCGCGCTGCACGGCTACACCGACTACTTCTTCAACGCCGAGCTCGCCGACCACTTCGCCGCCCGCAGCTTCGCGTTCTACGCCCTGGACCTGCACAAGTGCGGGCGATCGCGGTTGGCTGGCCAGACACCGCACTTCACCACCAATCTGGCCAGCTACGACAGGGAGCTGGACCGCGCGCTGTCGGTCGTCGCGGCCGACACCGCCGGGGCGGCGGTGTGTCTGTACGGGCACTCCGCCGGCGGGCTCATCGTCGCCCTGTGGCTGGACCGGCTGCGCCGGCGCGGTGGTACCGCGACGCGCAACATCGCCGCACTGGTGCTCAACAGCCCGTTCCTCGATCTGCAAGGCCCGGCGATCCTGCGCACCCCACCCACGGCGGCGGCGCTGGTCGCACTCGCCCGACTCCGCAAGCTGCACATCATCCGCAAGCCCACGCCCGGCGGTTACGGCAGCAGCCTGCACCGCGACTACTCCGGCGAGTTCGACTACAACCTGGACTGGAAGCCGCTCGGCGGGTTCCCCGTCACGTTCGGCTGGATCAACGCAATCCGCCGCGGGCACGCGCGGCTGCACCGCGGGCTCGACGTCGGCGTGCCCAACCTGATCCTGCGGTCCGACCATAGTGTTCCCGAGGCACCCGATCCCGAACTGATCCAGCGGGGCGATGCCGTGCTCGACGTCGCCCAGATCGCCCGGTGGTCCGGTTGCGTGGGCAACCACACCACCGCCGCCCCGATCACCGATGCCAAGCACGACGTGTTCCTGTCGCTGCCGCAACCCCGCGCGGCCGCGTACCGCGAGTTGGACGGTTGGCTGGATCGCCACCTGCCTACCGACGCCGAGACTCTGCCAACCACGACACGATCGGAACAGGGCTGACACTTGGAGCACTTCGACCTGACCGTCATCGGAACCGGTTCGGGCAACAGCGTTCTCGACGACCGCTACGCCGGCAAGAAGGTGGCGATCTGTGAGCAGGGCACGTTCGGCGGCACCTGCCTCAACGTGGGATGCATCCCCACCAAGATGTTCGTCTATGCCGCCGAGGTCGCCCGAATCATCGAGCAGAGTTCGCAATACGGCATCGACGCCCGCATCGACAAGGTGCGCTGGAACGACATCGTGTCCCGGGTGTTCGGCCGCATCGATCCGATAGGCGTGGGCGGTGAGGAGTACCGCCGGTCGATGCCCAACGTCACGGTGTACGCCAGCCACACCCGGTTCGGTCCCACCCAGCCCGACGGCCGGTACACGAGGCGCACCGACGCCGGCGACGAGTACACCACCGACCAGGTGGTGATCGCCGCGGGCTCGCGGATCCGCATTCCCCCGGCGATCACCGATTGCGGCGTCCACTACGAGACCAGCGACACTGTCATGCGGATCGCCGAGTTGCCCGAGCACTTGGTGATCGTCGGCGGCGGGTTCGTTGCCGCCGAATTCGCGCACGTCTTCTCCGCCCTCGGCGTCCACGTCACCATCGTGGTCAGGGGCGCGGGCCTGCTGACGCACTGCGACCCGACCGTTTGCAAGACCTTCACCGAACTCGCCTCCCGCAAGTGGACGTTGCGCACCCACCGCAACGTCATCGGATCCCAGCAGGAGGGTGACGGCGTCGCGCTCGAACTCGACGACGGGTCCGTCCTGCGTGCCGACATGCTGCTGGTGGCCACCGGACGCGTGCCCAACGGTGACCTGCTCGATGCCGACATGGCCGGAGTCCAGGTGGAGGAGGACGGCACGGTGGTGGTCGACGAGTACCAACGCACCACGGCCCGGGGAGTATTCGCCCTCGGCGACGTGTCGTCGGCCTACCAGCTCAAGCACGTGGCCAACCACGAAGCCCGCGTGGTGCAGGAGAACCTGCTCGTCGACTGGGACGACACCGCCGCCATGACGCCCAGCGATCACCGGTACGTGCCGTCGGCGGTGTTCACCGAGCCGCAGATCGCGACGGTCGGGCTCACCGAGCCCGAGGCGATCGAGGCCGGTTACGACATCGTGGTGAAGGTGCAGCGCTACGGCGACACCGCCTATGGCTGGGCGATGGAGGACGAGCACGGTATCGCCAAGCTGATCGGCGACCGCGCCACCGGCAGGATCCTCGGCGCACACCTGATGGGGTATCAGGCGTCATCGCTCATCCAACCGCTCATTCAGGCGATGAGCCTCGGTCAGACCGCGACCGAGGTTGCCCGTGGCCAATACTGGATCCACCCGGCGCTCGCCGAGGTCGTCGAGAACGCTCTGCTGGGCCTCCTCGAGGCGTAGTCGGTCTTCGAGCGCCGCCCCGCCCGCGATGAGTTCCGGCCGGATCGCGAGTCTGTTCTGGTGACCGTCGTAGGACGTCGTACGACGCTGCCGGGCACTAGATACCACGGAGGACACCATGAAGACCACGCCCGCCGACCCGACCACCGCACCGCCCGGCCGACCGCCGGTCGTCGACCTGGCCACCTGGCAGGCCGCCCGTGACGAACTGCTGGTCCGAGAGAAGGCCCACACCCGCGAGGGCGACGCCCTCGCCGCGGCCCGCCGTCGGCTGCCGATGGTGGAGTTCGACGGGACGGTCGAGGTCGTCGGACCCGACGGCCCGGTCCCGTTCCTCGATCTGTTCCAGGGCCGCGACGAACTCGTGGTCTACAAGCACATGTGGCACGACGGCGCCCCGCACCAGGGGCAGTGCGAGGGCTGCACCACCACGGCCTGGCACGTGAAGGACGCCGTCTACCTCAACGCCCGCGGCGTCTCCTACGCCGTCCTGACCACGGGCCGGTGGGACGAGGTGGCCCCTTACGTCGAGTTCATGGGCTACACCGAGCCGTGGTACTCGGTGCGCGACGTCGCCGCGCCGGTCGGCGACGACATGGGCCGCATCACCTGCTACCTGCGCGAGGGCGACCGTGTGTTCCTGACCTACGCCACGACGGGCCGTGGCAACGAGGCGGTCAACGGGTCCATGGGTCTGCTCGACATGACGCCCTACGGCCGCGGTGAGGCGTGGGAGGACAACCCCGATGGCTGGCCCGAGG
>JAVRPF010000857.1:0-2852 GCA_032162385.1 Mycobacterium sp. | reverse complement strand
TCAACGGCTGGGTCATCGGAGGCGGCATCGAACTCGCCCTGGCCTGCGACATCAGGATCGCCTCCGAGCACGCGAATTTCGGCTTCTTCCACATGCGGCGGGGCATGCATTTCGCCGACGGGGGCATCGTCCGGCTGGTCAACACGGTCGGGGTGGGCATTGCGATGGAGCTGGAGCTGATGGGTGAACCCATCGACGCGCAACGGGCCAAAGAGGTGCATCTGGTCAATCGGGTTGTGCCCCATGGCGATCTGATGGCCACGGCTGAGGACATCGCGGCAAAGATTCTGCGAAATCCCGGGGCCGCAGTGGAATCAGCGAAGCAAACAATCCTTGAAGTCGTGGGCCGCCCATTGGACGACCAGCTCAGGCTTGAGTGCCTGTATGGGTATTCGACTATGGGCAATCCGGAGATCGTCGAGCGCCAGCAGGAGTTCATCGAACGGCACGACGGCGACCGTGTGACGACTCGCTCCGAGTGCAACTGACCAGCTGGGGACGGAACACATGTCATACAACTCGATCTACCGCCGGGACCTGTTTAGTGACCAGATCGTCGTCATTACCGGCGGCGGGAGCGGCATCGGGCGTTGCACGGCCCATGAGTTGGCCTCGCTCGGTGCACATGTCGCGATCGTCGGCCGCAACGAGGTGAAGCTTGAACGTGTGCGCTGTGAGATCGAATCCGACGGTGGTTCGAGTTCCACGCATGTCGCTGACATTCGCGACGAACACGCGGTCATCGCCACGGTCAAGCGGCTGTTGACCGACCATGGCCGCATCGATGGTCTGGTGAACAACGCGGGCGGTCAATATCGCGCTGCGATGAGTACGATCTCGACGAAGGGGTTCGAGGCGGTGGTCAGAAGCAATCTGACTGGTGGGTTCATCGTCATGCGGGAGGTCTACAACCGGTGGATGAATGATCATGGCGGCGCGATTGTGAACATGATCGCCGATATCTGGCACGGGTGGCCGCACTTTTCCCATTCCGCGGCGGCGCGCGGCGGAATGCTGACGCTGAGCGAGTGCGCGGCGACCGAATGGGCCGAATCCGGTGTCCGTGTCAACACCGTCGCCCCCGGATCGATCGCGTCGCAGGGCCTGGACACCTACGAAGACAAGGACACGGCGTTTATTCGCAATGACTTGACCCCAGGTATCCCGTTGCAGCGGTTCGGAACTGAAGCCGAAGTCTCAGCGGCGATCGTCTATCTTCTGTCGCCGGCGGCGAGCTATATCACCGGCTCATGCATCCGCGTCGACGGGGGAGCGCCGAATGCCCGCCGTGGCTGGTGGGATCTGCAGCCGGCCGAGAACAATGTGGCCTTCGACGGGTTCCACCGGTCCTCGCTTCCCGCGATCCTCGACGAGGTGCCGTGATCCGGACCGACCGGCCGACAGACCGCCGCGGCCAGGCGTCAGTCGTTCCTCTCGGGTGCTGACTCCTGGTGGCGCGTCCGCGGAATCCTTGTCACAGTGCGCTATTGCACGGCTGGTGTTGATGCGTTAGGGGTATGTGGAAGTACGCCCATCCCGTGGTCCACAACGCGCTATGGGTTGATCGTGCTCCCCCAACCTGGCGTCCCCAGACGTAGTCGACCAGTGTCGGCTGGCCCAGCTCGAAGTGGTTCCATCCGCGACGGAGGCGCCGGTGTCCATCACCAGATACCGCGCGCGCCACTGGTCACGCGTGATCGATTGCCAGCACCCGGCCGACCCTTGGGACCACTGTGTGCGTTCACCCGAGGCAGGCTGCCCGGGTAGACGTAAGGGTTGCCCACCCCGACCAACTAGCTAGCTACGCCCAATGCTCGACTATCCGTTGCCACCGAATGCTCCGCGCGTACGCGGCATGCGATAACTGGACCTCGGAGTTGAAAGCCCATCATTTGCAACCGGTTCGGCGCTGAGGCGACCGACCAGGGTGCTTGTCAGTCGACGACGGATTCGGTGCTAGGACGTTGCAAACCAGAAGCCGAGGATCATCGCTGTCACGGCGACGGGCCAGGCCTCGAAGGCGACGCGAACCGGGATCGGCGCGTGTCGCAGCTCCATGAAGTCCAGCACGACGTACCTGACCTTCACCGCAGCGATGACAAAGATCCCGACCACCGCGATGGCAGGGGTGAACATGTCCTTGGACAGTCCCCACGTCGTCACGCATGTCAGTACCACCAAGCAAAACCACACCTTGGTGGCGCGCTCACGCAGCACCGACATCAGATCGTCTTCTGTAGGTAGAGCAGCGGAAAGATCACGATCCACAGCAGATCGACCAAATGCCAATAGGAGGCCACGCATTCCGGGACCACCCTGTTGGCGCTGCTGTACGTGCCGCGCCGGGACTTGATCCACAGATACGTCAGCAGGCTAGTGCCGAATATGACGTGGAGCAGGTGGATTCCGGTCAGCGTGAAGTACCACATGTAGAAGTCGTTGGTCGCTGGCGTGATGCCGTCGGCGAACTTCTCGAAGTACTCAATGGACTTCGAGACCATAAACAGCACACCGGTGAGTGCTGCGCCGAGCAGATAGCGCGGCACCCGATCGACGAGGTCACGCTTGAGCGCCTGGACGGCAAGAGCGACCGCCCACGAGCTGGTCAGCAGAATGATCGTGTCGATACCGCCCAGGTTCATGTTGAGCGTATGGCGGGAGGCCTCGAACACCTGCGGGTCCTGCAGCCGTGCCTGCATGAAGCTGCCGAAGAGGAGCGCGAAGATGACCGCGTCCGCACCGATCGCTACCCAGACGCCATCCACACCGGGAAGGCGTCTGGGCAGCGTGCGAGCGGCGGTAACGGCGCGCACACGGCTAAGCGTGGGCAACCCTCGCGGCTTCCTCCTCGA
>JAVRPF010000856.1:0-9191 GCA_032162385.1 Mycobacterium sp. | reverse complement strand
GACGTGGCACTCGGCATCGGCGGACTGCCGCGCGGCCGGGTGGTCGAGATCTACGGCCCGGAGTCCTCGGGTAAGACCACCGTCGCGTTGCACGCGGTCGCCAACGCGCAGGCCGCCGGCGGGATCGCGGCCTTCATCGACGCCGAGCACGCTCTGGATCCCGACTACGCCAAGAAGCTGGGTGTGGACACCGACTCGTTGCTGGTCAGCCAACCCGACACCGGTGAGCAGGCACTCGAGATCGCCGACATGTTGATCCGGTCCGGCGCCCTGGACATCCTGGTCATCGACTCGGTCGCCGCGCTGGTGCCGCGTGCGGAGATCGAGGGCGAGATGGGCGACAGCCACGTCGGTCTGCAGGCCCGGCTTATGAGCCAGGCGCTGCGCAAGATCACCGGTGCGCTGAGCAACTCGAACACCACCGCGATCTTCATCAACCAGCTCCGCGAAAAAATCGGAGTCATGTTCGGCTCGCCCGAAACGACAACGGGGGGAAAGGCTTTGAAGTTCTACGCCTCCATCCGCCTGGACGTCCGGCGCATCGAGACGCTCAAGGACGGCACCGACGCGGTCGGCAACCGCACCCGCTGCAAGGTCGTCAAGAACAAGATGGCGCCGCCGTTCAAGCAGGCCGAGTTCGACATCCTCTACGGCCATGGCATCTCCAAGGAGGGCTCGCTCATCGACATGGGTGTCGAGCACGGCTTCGTCCGTAAGTCCGGCTCCTGGTTCACCTACGAGGGTGAGCAGTTGGGCCAGGGCAAGGAAAACGCCAGGAACTTCCTGATCGAGAACCCCGATACGGCGGCCGAGATCGAGAAGAAGATCAAGGAGAAGCTCGGCATCGGTGCCGTGCTGACCAACGAGCCCAGCAATGTCGAACCCCTGCCCGCTCCCGTCGACTTCTGAGTCGCCGCAAGCGGATTGGGCTTCCCGCGAGGAGCAGGCGCGGGCGTTGTGCCTGCGCCTGCTCACCGTGCGGGCGCGAACCAGGGCCGAGCTGGCCGGGCAGCTGACGAAGCGAGGCTACCCCGAGGACGTCAGTGCCAGGGTTCTGGACCGGCTGACCGACGTCGGCCTCGTCGACGACGAGGACTTCGCCGAGCAGTGGGTGCGCTCCCGGCACGTCAACGCCGGAAAGGGCAAGCGTGCCTTGGCCTCCGAGCTGCGGACCAAGGGCGTCGACGACGAGGTGATCGCCGCGGTGCTGGCCGACATCGACTCCGACGCGGAACGGTCCCGGGCCGAGCAGCTCGTCGCGGACAAGTTGCGTCGCGAGCGCCTGACCGACGGTACCGACGACGTCAAGGTGGCGCGCAGATTGGCGAGCATGCTCGCCCGTCGCGGCTACAACCAGTCGATGGCCTTCGACGTGGTCAAGGTGGCGCTGGCCAGCGAGAGGGAACGCAGGCGGGTCTGATCGTTACTCGCTGTCCCCGTCCTTCGGGTGCCTTCCGCGATCGCCCGTCGACTTTGCATCGTGTTGGCGGTGCTGTTTGCGAGGCTCGTCGGAGTGCTTCGCATTGCCTCCCGATGGCGGTGAGGTCTTCTCTGAAACATCGGCCGTCGACGGGTCAACGACACCATGCTTGCTGAGGGTCGTTGAATTTTGAGTATCGACATCGGTTGTGTCGGTTGAAAGTTTAATCTCAATCGCGCTCTGGGGGTGCACCGTTGTAGCCGCACCGGCCGATTTCGGCTTTTTTGGTGGTGCGGTGTTGTCCTCGGCGGCGGAAGCGGCGCCGAATGGGTCGTCCGAGTTACCGACGGCAGTGTCGGCCGATGGCCGAGACCTCGCGATGTCGTTGGCTTTCAGGGTTTTGACGACGTCGGCCGGCGCCGCGCTCGTGAAAAACGCTTGCGTAGGCGCACTCGTCGCCGGCGTAAGGCTCGCGGTCACCAAAGTCACCAACTGGTTGACGACGCCGGCCGCGAAGGTGGCGAACACCATGGTGGTGCTGCCGACGGTGGTCATGACGTCTCGTACGACATTCCTCAGGAAGTTGAGCTGGAAGCTCACATACTGCGCTGCGAAACCGACGAGTTCGCGGCCGGCGTCGAATTCGACCTGCGCGAACGATTGCAAGGCACGGCCGACGGCGGTGGGTGCCGGTGTGCCGTTTTGGATGTCCTGTAACAGAGTGCCGGGGATCGCAAATTCGCGCCCGAAGAGCACTGCGCCTGTCGATAGGAAGTCCCCGACGAAGCCGACATGGAAACTCACCTGTTGACCCACGAGACCGAACGGCTGAACTGATGCCAACGTCGTTGGCGCTGCTAGCGGTTGTGCGTGCGCCGCCGGCGCAATGGGCGGCGGTTCAGGTCGGGTGGGGAGCGGTGCGACAGGCGTGACGACGAGGGCGCTGGCCCCGAGCACTGCAACTCCAGATGTCAGGCACGAACGAATGAACCCAATCATGGCAACTCCCCGTTGAGTGCGTCAGCTGGTCATCCGGTCACGCGCGATGTCGCGCGAACCATACTGAGGACACGAACTAGGAGCACGCCGGGTTCAACGCGTCGGTTTCAGATTGAGCCGCCGCCGCCTGCCGCGAATGTGCCCTGCGTGACGGGCGCGATGTGCAGTGGTGCCGGTCCCCGGCGGGATCGCCGCATACGGCCCTCGAGCCACACCGCGAATGCCGAGAGCGTGAAGTTGACGCTGATCATCAACAACGCGATGACGATCAGCGCGGGAATGTAGTTGCCGTAGGCCGATCCGACATTCGTGCCTTGGCGCACCATCTCGAGAAAGGTGATCTGGTAGCCGATCGCGGTGTCCTTGAGCACCACGACGAGCTGCGATATCAGCACCGGCAGCATCGACGTGACGGCCTGGGGCAGCAGGATCGACCGCATGGTCTGCCCCCAGCGCAGGCCGAGCGCCGACGAGGCCTCGGACTGGCCGCGGGGCAGGGCGTTCACCCCGGCACGGACGATCTCGGCGATCACCGCGCCGTTGTACAGCGTCAGACCGGTGATGACTCCAGCCAGCGCAAGGTGTTTCGACGGGAACACGTCGTACGTCGCATACAAGAAATAGGCGAAGATCATCATGATCAAGACGGGGACGGCGCGGAAGAACTCCACGACCACCGAGCAAAACCAGCGGATCGGGACAGTGGTGGACAGCCGGCCGATACCGAGGGCGAAGCCGAACAGCAACGCCAGCACGATGGACACCGCCGCCGCCGTCAGCGTGCCCTGAACGCCGGGCAGCACGTAGGTGACCCACAGGTTCGAGGTCAGGAACGGCTTCCATTTGGCCGCGTCGAGTTGGCCCTTGGCCGCCAGCCGCGAATAGACCACCCAAAGCACCACCAGGGTGACCACCACGGTGATGACCGAGATGATGCGGTTGCGTACCCGTGCTCGCGGCCCCGGCGCGTCGAAGAGAACCGATCCGCTCATCTGGCCACCGCCAGTCGCTTGCCCAGATATCCGAACAACAGTCCCAGCGGCAGCGTCAGGATGACGAACCCGACGGCGAAGATCGTGCCCACCGCCAGCAGCGCGGCGGTGTTCTCGATCATCCCCTTCATCAGCAACGCGGCCTCGGCGACGCCGATTGCCGAGGCGATCGTGGTGTTCTTCGTCAGCGCGATCAACACCGACCCAAGCGGAATGAGGACAGCACGAAAAGCCTGTGGCAGCAAAATGATTCGCAGATTCTGGCTGAACGTCAAGCCGAGGGACCGGGCCGCTTCGGCCTGGCCTAGCGGTACCGTGTTGACCCCGGACCGCACCGTCTCACACACGAACGCCGCGGTGTAGACACTCAATCCGAGCACCGCCAATCGGAAGTTGCTGTCCGCGATCGACGTCAGCGAGTTCGAATCGACCAGCGTGATACCCAGCGTCTGCGACAGGCCGAACGAGCAGAACAGGATGATCAACGTCAGCGGGGTGTTGCGCACCACGTTGACGTAAGTCGTCCCGATCCAATTGAGCATCGGCACCGGCGCCAGTCGCATCGCGGCCAGCGCCGTGCCGAGGATCAATGCGCCGACCGCGGAGTAGATCGTCAGCTTGATCGTGACCCAGAACGCCGCGAAGATCTCGCTGCGGTACTCGGTGAAGATCTCCACTGTGCTCTCTTACCGAGCTCGGCGCGCCGGCTCAGTAACGGTCTACGGCCGGGGGCGTCGGGGCCGTGATCCCCGCCGGACCGAGATTCTTGTCGAAGGCGGTCTTCCAGGCGCCGTCCTTCTCCATCTTCTCGATCGCGTCGTTGACCTTGGTGCGCAGTTCGGTGTCGTCCTTCTTCAGCCCGATGCCGTACTTCTCCTCCGAGAAGGTCCCACCAACGACCTTGAAGGCGCCCGGGGTTTGCGCGGCGTAGCCCGCCAGGATCACCTCGTCGGTGGTCACCGCGTCGACCGCGCCGTTCTTCAGCGCCTCGACGCAGGCCGAATAGGTGTCGTACTGCTGCAGCTGCACACCGGGATACTTGTCCTTGATGCGCTGCGCCGGCGTCGAACCCGACACCGAGCACAGCTTCTTGTTGTTCTGCAGCGACTCGGCGCCGGTGATGTCGGTGTTGTCTGCCCGTACCAACAGGCTCTGGCCGGTGATCAGATAGGGCCCGGCAAAGTCGACCTTCTCCTTGCGGGCGTCGGTGATCGAGTAGGTCGCGGCGATGAACTTGACCTGGTCGTTCTGGATCAGCGTCTCACGCTGCCCCGACGGGGATTCCTTCCACTCGATGTCCTCGGGCTTGAACCCGAGCTCACCTGCGACGTAGGTGGCGACATCGACGTCGAAACCGCTCATCTTGCCGTCCGGGTTCTTCAACCCGAGGCCGGGCTGGTCGAACTTGGTTCCGATGGTGATCTTGCCCGCCTCCGAGCCGCCGCCTCCGCCACAGGCGGTGACGGAGAAGGGCAGCGCGATGGCGAGCGCCAAGACGGCGGCCACCCGGAATCGCAGGGAGGGTTTGGTCACGGAGGGCACGTTCGTTTCCTTTCGACGGGACATCAGTGGTTGAGGATCTTGCCGAGGAAGTCCTTGGCGCGGTCGGATTTCGGGTTGGAGAAGAACTCCTTGGGCTCCGCGTGCTCGACGACCGCACCGTCGGCCATGAAGACGACTTGGTTGGCGGCACCCCGGGCGAAGCCCATCTCGTGCGTCACCACCAGCATGGTCATCCCGTCGGCCGCGAGGCCGGTCATCACGTTCAGCACCTCGTTGATCATCTCGGGGTCCAGCGCGCTGGTCGGCTCGTCGAACAGCATGACCTTCGGGTTCATCGCCAGCGACCGCGCGATCGCCACCCGCTGCTGCTGGCCGCCCGACAGCTGGGCCGGGTACTTGTCCGCCTGGTTGGCGATGCCCACCCGCTCCAACAGCGCCAACGCCTTCTCGCGCGCCTCCTCCTTCGACTTCTTGCGCACCTTCATCGGCGCAAGCATGACGTTCTGAAGGATTGTCTTGTGCGCGAAGAGGTTGAACGACTGAAACACCATGCCCACGTCGGAGCGCAGCTGTGCCAGCTTGCGTCCCTCGGAGGGCAGTTGCTCACCATCGATGGTGATCGTGCCGGAGTCGATCGGTTCGAGTCGATTGATGGTGCGGCACAACGTCGACTTGCCGGATCCCGATGGCCCCAGCACGACGATCACCTGCCCGCGGTCCACCGTCAGGTTGATGTCCTTGAGCACATGCAGGCTGCCGAAGTGCTTGTTGACGCCCTGTATTGAGATCATCGGGCCGGCATCGCGCTTCGGTTCGCTGGTTGCGGTCGCCCCCCCGCCAGTGTCCATGCGCTCAGACACTACCCAGGTAACGCGCAGCTCGCCGGGCTCTGGGCAATCCGGCTCATGTGACTGAATTGGGTCTGCTCCGGTTCGTATAAGACCGCCCGTACCATTGACCCGTGACTTCAACGGTGACGCGCGAGACGCCGGCCGCCTCAGGCGACCGGCGTGTTGCGCGCACCTATCAGGTCCGGACGTACGGCTGCCAGATGAACGTGCACGACTCCGAGCGGCTTGCGGGCCTGCTCGAGCAGGCGGGATATGAGCGGGCCGCCGTCGGCGCCGATGCCGACGTCGTGGTGTTCAACACCTGCGCGGTCAGGGAGAACGCCGACAACAAGCTCTACGGCAACCTCAGTCATCTCGCACCGCGCAAGCAGGCTGAGCCGGACATGCAGATCGCCGTTGGCGGATGCCTCGCGCAGAAGGACCGCGATGCTGTGCTGCGGCGGGCGCCGTGGGTCGACGTCGTGTTCGGCACGCACAACATCGGCTCGCTGCCGACGCTGCTCGAACGCGCCCGGCACAACAAAGTCGCCCAGGTCGAGATCTTCGAAGCATTGCGGGAATTCCCGTCGGCGCTGCCTGCTGCGCGCGAATCCGGCTACGCCGCATGGGTTTCCATCTCGGTGGGGTGCAACAACACCTGCACGTTCTGCATCGTGCCCGCACTGCGGGGCAAGGAGGTCGACCGGCGGCCCGGCGACGTCCTCGCCGAGGTGCAGTCGTTGGTCGATCAGGGCGTTCTCGAGGTCACCCTGCTCGGGCAGAACGTGAACGCCTACGGCGTATCGTTCGCCACCGACGAGCGCATGCGCGAGGAGCCGACGGCATGGGCCGACGTCCCGCGTGACCGCGGCGCATTCGCGAAGTTGCTGCGAGCGTGTGGGGGGATCGACGGATTGGAGCGGGTGCGGTTCACCTCGCCGCATCCGGCCGAGTTCACCGACGACGTGATCGAAGCCATGGCGGTTACGCCCAACGTCTGCCCGACGCTGCACATGCCGTTGCAGTCCGGATCGGACCGGATCCTGAAGGCGATGCGTCGCTCGTACCGCGCCGAGCGCTACCTCGGCATCATCGACCGGGTCCGCGCCGCGATACCAAACGCGGCCATAACCACTGACCTCATCGTCGGATTTCCCGGCGAGACCGAAGCGGACTTCGCGGCCACGCTCGACATGGTGGAGCGAGCCCGGTTCGCCACTGCGTACACCTTCCAATACTCCAAGCGGCCAGGCACCCCGGCGGCGGAGTCGCCCGACCAACTCACCAAAGCCGTTGTGCAGGAGCGTTATCAGCGCCTGATCGACCTGCAGGAGCGAATCTCGCTGGAGGAGAACACCGCCCAGGTGGGCTCGTCCGTCGAACTCCTCGTGGCCACCGGCGAAGGTCGCAAGGATGCCAGCACCGCGCGGATGTCGGGCCGGGCCCGTGACGGGCGACTGGTGCACTTCGCGCCGGGCGACCGCGACATCCGCCCTGGCGACGTCGTTACCACCACGGTGACCGGTGCCGCGCCGCATCACCTGATTGCCGACGCCGACGTCCTCGAGCATCGGCGCACCCGCGCCGGTGACGCACACCAGGCCGGGCGTCGTGTGAGCACCAACGTCGGTCTTGGCATGCCCGGGGTGGGGGCGCCACCCCCGCAACCGGTGACGACGAGGTGTGCCCGGTGACCGACCGGAACGACCCGAACTTCGACGACTTCAAGGGCGACATCGAGGACGCCGAGCGCCGCGTCGCAAGCGAAATCGACCCGGGGGCACGGGCTCTGGTGGTCGCGATCCTGGTGTTCGTCATCCTGGCGTCGTTCGTCCTGCCGCACACCGGTGGCGCCAGGGGGCTGGACGTACTCGTCGGCGACGACGCGGCCATCCAGGCCGCGGTGGCCCTGCCGTCGCGCGTGTTCGTCTGGCTGCTCCTGGTGTTCAGCGTCGGATTCTCGATACTGGCCCTGCTTACCCGGCGCTGGGCGCTGGCCTGGACCGCCCTGGCCGGATCGGCGGTGGCCTGTCCGATCGGGATGCTGGCCGTCTGGTCCCGTCAGACGGTCGCCGATTCGCACCCCGGACCCGGCATCGGCCTGATCGTGGCCTGGATCGCGGTGATCCTGCTGACCTTCCACTGGGCGCGCGTGGTGTGGTCGCGCACGGCGGTGCAACTGGCGGCCGAGGACGAGCGCCGCAGGTACGTCGCCGAACGGCAGCGCAAAGGCCTGCTGGACGACCCGGGCGACGACCCGCCTAGCGGTCCCGTCTAACGCTTCTTGCCGAGAGCCTCGACCGCAGCCTCGGCCCACTCCCGCCACTGCGAAGCGTTCGCCCGCGCCTGCTCGGCGTCCTTGGTGCGGCCCGCGGCCTCGGCCTTGACGGCCTGCTGCTCGTACTGCTCGGCCCGAACCCGGAACTGGTCGGCCCTGGCCTGCGCCTCCGGATCCGTCCAGCCGGTCGACGCCGCGTCGCGAACCCGCTTCTCCACGACGCGCAGTCGTCGCTCGAGTTCGGCGCCGCGTTCGCGCGGCACCTTGCCGACCGCGTCCCACTTGTCTTCGATCGCCCGCAGCGCCGCGCGGGCGGCGTCCGGATCGGAGCTGTCAATGGCCTCGGCCTGGGCAAGGAGCGTTTGCTTGGCGCCAGCGTTGGCGCCGAACTCGGCGTCGCGCTCGGCGTTGGTGGCGTTGCGCGCCGAGAAGAACTTGTCCTGGGCGCCCTTGAACCGTGCCCACAGCGCGTCGTCGACGTCCTTGGACGCCCGGCCCGCGGCCTTCCACTGCGTCAGGAGGTCGCGGAACGTCGCGCCGGTGGGGCCCCAGTCGGTCGAGTCGGCGAGTTCCTCGGCGCGTTCGCACAGTGCCTCCTTGGCCTGGCGGGCGCCGACCCGCTCGCGGTCGAGTTCGGCGAAGTGCGACCCGCGCCGACGGTTGAACGTCTCACGCGCCGCCGAGTACCGCTTCCAGAGCGCGTCGTCGGTCTTGCGGTCCAGCCCCGAGATCGTCCGCCACTCATCGAGGATCTCGCGCAGCCGGTCGCCCGCGGCCTTCCACTGTGTGGAGTTGGCGGCAATGTCCTCGGCCGCGACGGCCAGCGCCTCCTTACGGGCGGTCTGGGCTACGCGGTGCTCGTCGCGCCGTGCGCGGTCCTGCTGGGCGCTGGCGTCGGCCTGGTCGACGATCGCGCTCAGCCGGGCCGCCAGCGCGTCGATGTCACCGAGCACCGCCGCGGTCGGCAGGCTCTCGGCCAGCACGGCGGCCGCGGACTTGATCTTGCGCGCGTCGCCGGTGCCCGACGCCAGGCGCCCTTCCATCAGCGTGACCTCGGTGTGCAGGTCGTCGTAGCGGCGACCGAAGTGGGCGAAGGCCGCCTCGTTGTCGCCGGCCTGCCAGGACCCGATCTGGCGTTCGCCTGCGGAGGTGATCAGCCAGACGGTGCC
>JAVRPF010000855.1:0-2566 GCA_032162385.1 Mycobacterium sp. | reverse complement strand
GGTACTGCGCCGTGCCGATGACGTTCGCGGTCTGCGTCACGGTCGCCGAGTTGTCGGCGACGGCGCGGGCAATCCCGAAGTCCATGACCTTCACCGCGCCCGCCGGCGTGATCATCACGTTTGCGGGCTTGATGTCGCGGTGGATGATGCCGTTGCGGTGGCTGAAGTCGAGGGCGGCGCAGACGTCGGCCACGACCTCCATCGCCCGACGCACGGGCAACCGGCCTTCGCTCTTCACGATGTCGCGCAGCGTCCGTCCCTCGACGAACTCCATGACGATGAACGGCTGGGTGGTGCCGTCGGGGCCGGTGTCCTCACCGGTGTCGTAGACCGACACGATCGACGGATGGTTGAGGCCGGCGGCGGAGTGCGCCTCACGGCGGAACCGGTTGAGGAACGCCGGGTCCCGGGCCAGGTCAGGCCGTAGCACCTTGATCGCGACCTCGCGGTTCAGCCGCGTGTCGCGCCCTCGGTGGACCTCGGCCATGCCGCCGTAGCCGATCAACTCACCGAGCTCGTACCGTCCGCCGACGATTCTCGGCTGCGTCATTGAAGATCCTCACTGCTCATGCTCGTCATCCCTTGGGGATGTTGATCGAATCGAGGTAGGCCTCGATGACCTTCTTCGCGACCGGCCCGGCGGCCAACCCGCCCGTGGCCTCGTTGCCGGCGACGCCGGCGTTCTCCATGATCACCGCGACGGCGATCTTCGGAGTTCCCTTCACCAACCCGAAGCCGGTGAACCACGCGTCGGGCTTGGCGTTGCTGGCACTGGTCTGCCCCACATCGGCGGTACCGGTCTTGCCGCCGATCATTACCGAGTCACCGAAGATGGTGACGTTGGCCGGCCCGCCGGTGCCCTCGGGGTGGTGGACGACGCCCTCCATCATCTTGATCAGCTCCTGGTCGAGGTCCGGGTCGATCACCTGACTCAACTGCTTGGGCTGAGTGGTGTTGAGCACGGTCAGGTTCGGTCGCAGCTCCGACTTCACCAGGAAGGGCTGCATCAGCGTGCCGTTGTTGGCCACCGCGGACGACAGCATGGCCGCCTGAAGCGGCGTCACGCGCACGTCGCGCTGACCGAAGGACGTCTGGGCGAGCGCCGCGTTGTCGCTGAGCACGCTGGGGCTGCCGATCGTCGAGGGCGCGACCGAGAGCGGCACGTTCAGATCCGGTCCGTCGAAGCCGAACAACCGGGCCTGATCCTGCAACCGCTGGGCGCCCAGATTCTGGACCGCCAACTCGGCGAAGGCGGTGTTGCACGACTTGGCGAGGGCGAACGCCAGCGTCGCGGTCTTGCCGTTGTCGCACCGCTCGCCTTGGAAGTTCTGGACGCAGGGCTGCGACAGGCTGGCCGGGCAGCTGCTGGTGCGCTTCGGTTCCAGGGGCCAGTAGGAGTTGGGGGCCGGGATCCGCGTGTCGGGCTTGACGCCCTTCTTCAGCGCCGCGGCTGAGTCGATGATCTTGAAGATCGAGCCGGCCGGATAGTTCTGCTTCAGCGCCCGGTTCAGCATCGGCTCGCTCGGCGCCTTCGTGTACGCCGTCCAGGCCTTCGAGATCTCGTTCGCGTCGTGGCTGGCCAGCTTGTTCGGGTCGTAAGAGGGCGTGGAGACCATCGCGAGGATCGCACCGGTCTGCGGATCCAGGGCGACGACCGCGCCGCGCTTCAACGTGCCGTTGGCGGACTTCATCGCGTTGTATGCGGCCACCTGAGCGGCCTTGTTCAACGTCAACTCGACGCTGCCGCCGCGCGGGTTGCGACCGGTCAGAATGTTGCCGAGCTTCGTGGTGAACAGGTCTGAGGCATCGCCGCTCAGGATGTCGTTCTCGGCGTCCTCGATGCCGCTCGTGCCGTAGGTGAACGAGTAGTAGCCGGTGGCCGGCGCGTAGACCGGGCCGTTGGAGTACTTGCGTTGGTACTTCAGCTCGTCCGGCGAGGCGGTCGACTGCGCGACGGCGGTGCCCTGGACGACGATCTGGCCGCGCTGGCTCGAGTACTCGTTGAGCAGCACCCGGCGGTTGGCCGGGTCGTCGCGGTAGGCGCTGCCCTTCACCACCTGCACGAAGTTGAGGTTGGCGAAGAGCGCGATGAAGAGCACCGCCATCGCGATCGCGACCTTGCGAATGGGCCGATTCATACCGGTACCGCCTGGGGTTCAGTGTTTCTCGTCGGTGGCGTGGTGGCTGGTCGGCGGGCCGCGTCGGAGATGCGCACGAGGAGGGCCAGCACCGCCCAGCTGCCGAGCAGCGACGAGCCGCCGTAGGACAGGAAGGGCGTGGTCAGCCCGGTCTCGGGCAACAGCCGGGTGACCCCGGCGACCACGACGAAGAGCTGGAGGGCGAACAAGAAGGCGAGCCCGACGGCAAGCAGCTTGCCGAACGCGTCGCGGACCGCGAGGCCGGCGGCCATGCCGCGCGCGACGAGGATCGCGTAGAGCACGAGAAGGCCGACGAGCCCGAACAGGCCGAGCTCCTCCCCGAAGGAGGAGATGATGAAGTCGGTCGCCGGAAGCGGCACCTGTTCGGGGTGCCCGGCCCCCAGGCCCGTGCCGAATATGCCACCCGT
>JAVRPF010000854.1:0-7417 GCA_032162385.1 Mycobacterium sp. | reverse complement strand
GGACCCACGGGGGGTGCACGAGTTGATCTTCACCGCCGGTGTATTCGCGGTACATGTTCGTCTATCCCACCCACCAGCAGAGCTTGGAGGAGTGATCGACGCATTCGAAGCAGCGTGGGCGTTCTTCGGGGTCGGGGTCGGGGAGCTTGAACAGCGTACCGAAGTCGCGCCGGAATCACGTCTTGGGAGGTCAGCGCCCGACTTCGATCGGCTCAGGCGGGTGAAAACTTCGGCAGTTAGGTTCCACTCGACGTTGCAGCGTTCGGGTAGGCGGTTCGGGCCGGGAACCAATTCACGTCGGCGTTTATTTACGACTCGCACGGGGTATAGTTGATGTCCATCGCATGTCCCGCTGGGAGGAACGATGACAATAACTGGAATCATCAGCGCCATCCTGATCGGGTTGGTGATCGGTGTACTCGGTCGCCTGGTGGTACCCGGCAAGCAGCACATTCCTATGTGGTTAACGATTCTCGTTGGCATCGGCGCGGCGCTCCTGGGCACGGCGCTGGCCCGTGCGATGGGCATCGCAACTGCCACAGAAGGCGTTGACTGGCTGGAACTGCTCGTCCAGGTAGTGGTGGCGGCGATTGGTGTCGCCATCGTGGCGGCTATCTTCGGCCGAAGGCGATCAGGACTCCTGCGGCGTTAGCCGACGCCGCTACGATGCGAGGCGGCTGTGTTCAGCCGGGCTCGCGCGGCAGCAGTGGACCAAGCGGCCCCAGATCGAGATTGAGGTCCTCTGGCCGCAGCCCGAAGTATTCGCGCAGTTCCTCCATCGCTTCCTCCAGGCGCATCAGCCCTACACCCAGCCGTTCGACGGTCTCGTCGGAGAGGTCGCCGACGTCCACCCGGCGCAGCGCCTGACGTTCCATCAATTGGCGCAGCAGTTCGACGATCGTCAGCACTAACCGTCCGAGGTCCCGGCCCACCTCTTCCGGATCCATCTCGATCCGGCCAGCTGATCGCGTCATTCCTCTAGCAGCTTGTCGATAGAGCTGATCAGAACACGCAGCGAGATGTGCACCAGGTCGACGTCGGCAAGGCTGATCGTCAGATCTCCCGCTATCACCACACCGCCGGCCAGGAGTCGGTCGAGCAGGTCGACCAGTGCGACTTCGTCGCCGCCGGTTCGCGCCAGGGTCATGACTGGGCCAACGCAGTGAAGGAGTAGGGCGCCCACGGGCCGGTGAGCTCCAACCGGAGATCACCCTCGACCGTCGCATTCACCATCTCGGCCAATTGTTTTGCGCCGGCCTCGTCCATCAGATAGGCCGCGTTGAGAATCATCTCGTCCCGTCGACCGGTCAGCCGGGGATCCTGCGGGGGATATAGGCGGCTGTCCACGGCGAGCGTTGCGAACTTTTCGTGCACCTTGTCGGCGGCCTCCGCAAGGCGCTGACGACCATGCGCGGCCCGGTCGCGCTCAGCGCGGCGACGCATCAGGTACGAGGTGCCGGGTGCGTCAGAGGAGGAGCCTTCCGGCTCCTCCTCTGACGCCTCCTTGGCGGGGGCCGCGTACCCTTTCACTCCCCACTCTGAACGCCCCCGAACCCGGTCGAGTGTGGCGGCAAGTTCAGCGCGGTGATCGCCGAGCAATTCACGGACGCCCGCGTCGTCCAGGTAGACAGTTGCCATCCGCACCGGCGCAACCGGGTGGCTCCGTGCTACCCGGTCCACTACCTCGTGGTGCGTCCGAGCCAGTTGCTCGAGCCACTCCAAGTCCTCGAGGCGGGCGCGAATTGCCTGCTCGCTGAATCCTTCTCGATCCACCGAGCCGACAATTGCCGCAAGTGGGCCGTCAAGGACGGCGCGCACCGAGCTGCCGTCGACACCGATCATCCCGAGCACATCTGAGTCAGCCAGCGCCGCATCCCCGATCGCGTAGAGGTAGACGCTTTGCTCACTCATCCGTCTTCGCGCTCCTAGTTCGGCGGACGGGGCGCGAGCGGGCACCGTCAGAGGAAGCGGCCGCCACGCCACTCGATGCCTCGAGCTCACCGATGCGTTCCCGAAGCTTGCGGTTCTCCACCGCCAGATCGCCCCGGCCCGAGCTGAGGCTGGGGTCGTGCTCCCACCAGTCGATGCCGATCTCCCTGGCCTTATCGACAGAGGCCACCAGGAGTCGGATCTTGATGGTCAGCAGTTCGATGTCCAGAAGGTTGATCCGGATATCGCCGGCAATGACGATGCCCTTGTCGAGCACCCGCTCCAGGATGTCGGCCAGGTTCGTGCTTTCCTGCCGATGGTCGGGCGGGTTATACGACCGCCTGGACGGATGCATATCACCATCACCGGTCACCGCGATCGCCCCAAGGTCTGGCCGCGGGAATAACGCTCGGTGCGGCGGTAGGAGACCAGTTCACCGCCGGCGTCCAGGTACACCTCATAGATGGCCAGGATGTCCGCCGAGTCCGGGATGCGGTGAGCCTCCACAACTTCGACGCCAACCCGCCAACCGTCGTCGTTACGTTCCACGGAAATCACGCCCTCCACGTCGTGCCCGGTTAGGTCGCCGATCTGTGCTATGGCTGCGTGCGCAGCATCCGCCGCGGAGAGCCGCCGGGGCCGCTGTCCGTTACCGCGGTCGCCCGATGGACGTGCCGCGTCGGTCGGCGCCCGCCGGCGTCGAGGTCGCTCGGGTTGTTCAGCCATAGCCCTCCACGGGTCGTCCGCGGTTCACTCCTGCCGGTGCATCAGCCGGCGGAGCAACTCGTTCTCCCACTCCACACATTCCTCCTCGGACAGCTCGCCCGATTGACGCGCCTCCTGGACTAGCTCCAGCTTGGCGCGGATGCGCACCGGGTCGTAGTACTGCTCTTCGGCATGGTCCTGGATCTGTTCCGCCAGCCACACCACGCCGCGAACGGGTGCGAGCGGAAGAGTCAGGAGTCCGGTGAGCAGCCCCATGATTCAGCGTTCCGGCACGAAATCATAGGGCGCTAGCGGGCCGAGTAACCGGAAGCGCACCCGTCCGGCAAGGTTCCGACCAACCTCTTCCACAGCGTCGTCAAACTGCTTGGCGTGATCCCGGGAGACCAGGAACGCGGCGTTCACCACCTCGTCGGGCTCACCCAGTTGGCGGGTGGAGATGTCGGTGGCCATCGGCGCCAGCCGGTCAAGTACCTGCCGGCCGTCGTCGTCACGCCGCTGTTCCATAGCCGCGACGACCAGCTCGCCCAGCCGTATCCGGTCGTAGTACGACGCATCCTCCGGCAGGTCGCGCACCCGCTCGCGCAGTGCCATGATTTCCTCGTCGGCCTCCGCGATCTCGCGGAGCACGACGTCCTTCTCGTAACGGCCCTTCAGCGTGAACTGAACCAGACCATCAAGCCGTGCGAGAGCCTCCACGAACCGTTCTTGATGCGGAGCGAGCAGTTCCTGCACCACGCCCGCCTCTTCAACGACAGCAGGAAAGCGCATCGGCAGCACGGCCGACCGCTCCGCCACCGTGTCCACCACCGCCTCATGGGCCAGCAGATCGTCACGGGTGCCGAGCGGACGGTCGGCGGGGACATCGCTCACGATCGCCGCGATGTGCTCGTACACGATGGTCGAAACCCGACCGGACGGGCCAAGGCCCGACAGGTTCGGCGGCAGTTCGGTATCGGCGCTCACTAACCCGTAGACGTACGTCGCAGTCATTCGTCATCCTCTCGGGTCCGCTGGCGCGGGCGTCGGCGCGGCGCAGGCTCCTCCTCACGTTCCCGGCGCTCCCGGCCCTCCCTGCCCTTGGTGAGCATCTCGTCGACCTTCCCGACGGCGCCCTCGATTATTCCGGACGTCTTGCCCTTGGCACCGCCCTCCATCATCCCTCCCGCCAGCTCGGTAAGGTCCTTGCCGCCCTTGCCCTTGCCGTAGAGGTCCAGCCGGTTGGTCGCTTCGGCGAACCGAAGGAAGGTGTCCACACTGGCCACCACGATCCGTGCGTCAATGGTGAGAATCTCGATGCCGACCAGGGAGACCCGGACGAAGACGTCGATCACTAGGCCCTTGTCCAGAATGAGTTCGATGACCTCGGCCAAGCCGCTGGACCCGCCGCCGGTATACCGCTCGACGTTGCTGCCACCTTGTCTCTGAGTTGCCACGGTCATGAGTTCGCACCCCTCTGGCCGCGGCCGGCGCCGACGGGCCGCCGCCCGCGCCTACGTGTAGGTGGTTCCTCTTCGTCTTCGTAGCCCTCGTCGTCGGGCGCTTGCTCGTAGCCTGTGTCCTCGGCTTCGTCTTCGTAGGCTTCGTCTTCGTAGGCGTCCTCTTCGTCGGGCTCGACGTCTTCATCCTCGTCGGGCTCGAGGTCCTCGTCCTCGTTGACGTCGCCGTCGATGTCCTCATCGACATCGCCGTCCTCTTCGTCGACGTCCTCGTCGAGGTCTTCGTCCTCATCGATGGGTTCGATCTCCCAGCCCTCTTTCTCGAGCGCCTCTGCCTCGGACGCATCGACCTCATCCATGTCGGCGTAGTCCTGCTCTTCGTCAGGCCCGCCGGAGTCTCCCTGCTCTTCCTCCAGGGCTTCCTCGTGCGTCTTGACGACCTCGCTGTCCCGGATCTCGCCGCGCCAGCCCTCGATCTCTTCCTGGTGCAAGATCGCCTGGGTCATCGCGTGCCGCCGGAAGTGCTTGAACTCCAGTCGCGCGCGCCGACCCTGGGCTCGCCACAGATTGCCGGTCCGTTCGAACAGTCCCTGCGGGAAGTACTCCAGTACCAAGACCACCCGCGTGAGGTTCGGGCCTAGCTCGGTGAACGTCACGGCGCCGTCGACGTGGCCCTTGGCTCCCTTGGAGCGCCAGACGATGTGCGAGTCGGGCACCTGCTCCTGGATGGTGGCCTCCCATTCGCGATGTGAGAGGAAGACCTGGGCTTTCCACTGGGTCTTTTCGTCCTCGGGTTGCGTGACGCTTTCGACCTTCTTCATGAAGGTGGGGAAGTCGGTGAACCGAGTCCACAGGTCATAGGTGGTTCGCAACGGCAAGCCGACGTCGAGAGTCTCGACGATGTTGGTGAGCTTGATCTTCTTCTTCCCCCCCTTACCGCCCTTCCCGCCACCGAAGACACCCTGCACCTTTTCTTTCAGACCGCCAAGTAGGGAGCCGAACCCGCCACCCTTGCCGCTCTCCTCGCCGTCGTCACCTTCGTCGTCACCTTTGTCGTCTCGACCCGGGCGCTTAATAAGCGTGCGCAGGCTTTCACCGTTCTCGGACACATTCGTCAGCCGATCGGAGAAATCGGCGACTCGATCGGTGGCAGCGGAGGTGGCACGCTGCATTACGGCACCAAGCAACTGCCCGCCGGCGTCGCGCAACGTGTCGGTCGCCGTTCCGCCTCCGGCGCTCCGGGCGCTGTTGCTATTGCTCTGCTTAGCCATTTCTAACCCTCCCGACGAGTACGAGTCGTGCGTGAAGCCTTGCGAGGGGCGGTGGTCTTCTTCGGGGTCCGCGCAGACGACGTCGATCCCCGCTTCACCGCCTTGGTTGGGGTGTCGCCGTTGCCGCGACTTGTCGAGCTGCGCGCCGCCGCCTTAGGCCGGGCCGGCGACGAGCGCCGGCCGGAGGAGCGGCTGCCACCCGACGAACGGCTCCCGCTCGAGGAGCGCATCTCGTTCGATGAACGGGACGAGCCGGTGTCGGAGGCGCGAGCGCGTCTAGTCCGACGCGCTGGCTGTTCGTCCTCTTCGCCCTGTTCGTCCTGTTCGTCCTGTTCGTCCTGTTCGTCCAGTTCGTCCTGTTCGTCCAGTTCGTCGTCGTCGGGCTCGCCGTTCCGTGACGCGACGCCCAAGTCGGCGTCGCCGAAGTCTCGACCGAGGTCTGCTACCCGGCCGACGCCACCGAGGTCCTCCACCCGGTGACTCATCCGGTCGGTGAGCGCCTCGACCTGGCGAGTGACCACTGCCATGGCGGCGCCTTTACCCGCCTCCAGGAGGCGGCCCCGCACTTGGTCAGTCAACTCCGACACCTGCGGATTCTCTCCGAGCATTTTGCCCGCCTGCCCGAGTATCTGTCCCGGCCCGCCCAACTCGCGGCCTGCGGCCCAGCCGCCCATCATCAACGCGAGCTTCATTTTCTTTGTCCTGCCGAGGAAGTACCCTCCGGCAACTCCGAGTGCTATGCGGGCTCCACATTTCACGGCGATCTCCTAGGTTCGGTTTCGCTCCGGGACGTAGTGTCCCGGCCACCCTCGATGCTGGGCTGGCATCCGCCCCGCACAAATGGCGGATACCCGTGGCCTGGATCACTAAACGCAATGCGCCTACATCTGTCACACAGTTTCCGGAGCGAACAGTTGGTCGGTGCGCTGCAGATATCTGGCATCGACTTTGGTCGACTCGCACACCCGGCAGGGACCGCTGGAACCCCTACTGACAGCACGCCGGAAAGGACCAAGTAGCGAATTGACCAACTTGCCCGGCCGTGGGACCTTGAGCGCACAACGACAGTCGCCCGAGCTTTCGCCCGACGGTAGGCACTGGTCAATCGGCGCTGGACACGCGCTGGGCAACGCCATACGGCGACGACGCCTGCCCCTAAAACTTCCAGGCAGCTAACACTTTCTTAGCTCCTCCGTCCGATAAAATTCACAGCGGCTCAATGCTCGCCGCCGAATTTCGGAGACCATAAATTGAAATGTCATCTCGCGCCGGAAACAGTTTTCCCATTACTCTGAACGGGCGAATTAAGGCCCTCCGACGTCGGTGGAACATTTCCCCGTACGCTTGCTATGTTTTATTAAACGGCCGAATTAATCACAAGAAGACATCGACTTCACTATCATGAGTTGTAGATCGTGCGATCGATGTCATCGCCCTTGAATTAGTGGCCGTCACAATCGTGAATCGGCCGAACTGGGTCCAAGTTCGGCCGTCAAAGAAACGATATTCTTGGACCGTGCGCAGTGCGCCGAAACGCGGCACTCGTGTCGGAACCGTCTGAGTTCCATGCGATTCGAGCCATGGCGCGCAATCGGGCGCCGGCCACGCCGCCCCGGAATGTACGTGCGCGCAATATTCATTCGCCGCTCTCTGATTCGGTGCGAGGCGCGAAATGGCGCTGAGTGCGGGTTCCTCCGTCGTCAAATAGTTGCGAACTGGCGCATTTGCGATGTTCCAAACGTTGGGTATGAACTACGAGCTTGGGCTTATGGCGGCGCGGCGCCCACCCTTTGCTCGCTGAGACCCGTGTGACGAAATGCTCTCAAGGGCTCCTCATCAGGCGCCGTCGTCCGACAGGTGACAATCGTGACGCGGAATTTGCACGGTCGTCAATTCACCGCTCGCAGTGCCCGCACATCAGATGGGCCGAGAACGTGTTCTAGTCGGCAAAACCGTGGTTGGTGTCGTAACCCGGCGCATCCGCTCCGACGCGGGTCGCGGCCGCGGAAATCACGTTGCATCCCCAGTTCAGACGTAGAAGGGCTGTGCGGCAGT
>JAVRPF010000853.1:0-13937 GCA_032162385.1 Mycobacterium sp. | reverse complement strand
GCTCCTGCCGCCGGGGAGCGGAAATTGCGGGGTCGTTCACCCGTGACGCTGGCCTTCCAGTGAGCGAGCCCGACGGCCCTGTTCGCCCTGACGGCCTCCATGATGCCCTGAGCGCCGCACCGGCCGGTCGGCCGCCTGGGCAGTTCGCCTCCGGTCGTCCTTGACCGGCGTGCGTCCGGGCTTCGGCTTCGCCTTGGCCTCGGGCTTTGGCTTCGTCTTCGGCTTTGCCTTGGGCTTGGGGTTCGGTTTGGGGACTGCCTGCGCCTTGGGCCGGGTCCGCATCCGGTCGCGGGCCGCCTCCAGCCGGGTGGGCGAGTAGTGGTCGGGTAAGGGCAGCCGCAGCAGCCGGTTCACCCGATCGTCACGCCCGGCGCGCAGTGCGGCCACCGCGTCAGGCTCGTGCCGCGCCGCGTTGGTGATCACGCCCATCATCAGCAGCGTTGTGGCCGTGGAAGTTCCGCCCGCGGAAATCAGCGGCAACTGCAGGCCGGTGACTGGCAGCAGCCCCACCACGTAGCCGACGTTGATGAAGACCTGGCCGAGCACCCACAGCGTCGTGGTGGCGGTCAGCAGGCGCAGGAACGGATCAACCGAGCGCCGCGCGATCCGCATGCCGGTGTAGGCGAACAGGCCGAACAGGAGCAGCGACCCGACCGCCCCGACGAACCCCAGCTCCTCCCCGAGGATCGCGAAGATGAAGTCGTTGTGCGCGTTGGGCAGATAGTTCCACTTCGCAGTGCCCTGACCCAGCCCGTCGCCGAACACTCCACCGTTGGCCAGCGCGTACCTGGCCTGCCGGGCCTGATACCCCGAGCCCTGGGAGTCGGCGCCCGGGTTGAGCCAGGACTGGACGCGGTCGGACCGGTAGCCCTCCGACATCGCCAACACGGCCGCCGCCATCATGGCCGCCGCCAGTGAGCTGAGGAACACGCGCAGCGGCAGTCCGGCGTACCAGAGCAGACCGAGCAGAATGATGCTCAGCGACACCGTCTGGCCGAGGTCGGGCTGCAGCACGATCAGGAACAGGGCCAGCACCGCGCCAGGCACCAGCGGGAACAGCATTTCGCGCAGCGACGCGTGTTCCAGGCGGCGGGCGGCCAGCAGGTGCGCTCCCCAGATGGCGAACGCGATCTTGGCCAACTCGGAGGGCTGCATGGAGAACCCGGCGAAGACGAACCAGCCGCGGGAGCCGTTGGCCTCCTTGCCGATTCCGGGCATCAGCACCAGAACGAGCATGACGATCGTGATGGCGAAGCCGGGGAAGGCCAGCCGCCGCATCAGGCTCACCGGCATGCGCAGGGCCACGTAGAAAGCGACCAGGCCGACGATGGTCCACAGCACCTGCTTGGCGAAGATCACCCACGGCGAGCCGTCCTCGTCATAGGAGTGCACCCCAGAGGCCGACAGCACCATGGTCAGACCCAGGGTGACGAGCAGCGCGGCCACGGCGATGATCAGGTGGAAGGACGTCATCGGACGGCTCAGCCAGGCACCGAATCGAGTCCGCGGGACGGTGTCGGTCTGCACCGGTGCAGCCTGATCGGAGGCGCCATCGGCGCTGCCGCGTCGCAGCCGCAATCGGGCAAGGATCGTGCTCACCGTCAGCTACCTGACCACATCGATCACAGCAGTAACATGAGCAACAGCAGACTCGTTTGTCCCTTGCACCCCAAAATCCTCCCCCGTCACCCCCGTAACGACGGGTACATCCGGGGCGTGTCGCGAAATGCGCCCGGCGGCTCAGGCTCCTACCGTCGCAAGCCATTCGCTGTAGAAGAGCGCAACGCCCAGACCGCACGCGATCGCCGTCAGCAACCAGAACCGGATGATCACCGTGGTCTCGGCCCACCCGACCAGTTCGAAGTGATGATGGAAGGGCGCCATGCGGAACACCCGCCGGCCAGTGGTACGGAACGCCATGATCTGCACGACGACCGAGGTCACCTCGGCGACGAAAAGCGCTCCGAGCACGATGGCGAGCGTCTCGGTGCGGCTGGTCACCGATAGACCCGCGATGATGCCGCCCAAGGCCAACGACCCGGTGTCACCCATGAAGATCTTGGCCGGGGGAGCGTTCCACCACAGGAACCCGATGCAGGCGCCCGCGGTGGCCGCGGCGACGAGCGCCAGATCGAGCGGGTCGCGCACGTTGTAGCAACCCAGTCCCGGGCTGGTGGCGCAGGCGTTGCGGAACTGCCAGAAGGTGATCAGCACGTAGGCGGCGGTGACCATGGCCATGGCCCCGGCAGCCAGGCCGTCCAGGCCGTCGGTGAAGTTCACCGCGTTGGACCACGCGCTGACCAGAATTACGACGAACAGCACGAACACCGTCGGCGCCAAGGTCACCGTGGCGATCTCGCGCACGTAGGACAACTCCGCGCTGCCGGGCGTCAGCCCGTCGGAGTTGCGGAACTGCAGGGCGAGCACCCCGAACAGCACCGCGGCGACCAGTTGGCCGACCGTCTTCGCGGTCTTGTTCAGGCCGAGGTTGCGCGCGCGCCGGATCTTGATCATGTCGTCGACGAACCCGACGGCGCCAAGCGCGGTGGCCAAACCCAGGACCAACAGGCCCGACGCGGAGGGGCCGCGACCGTCGAGCGCGAGCCCGACCAGGTGGGTGCCCAGGTAGCCGCCCCAGATGCCGGCCAGGATGGCAACGCCACCCATCGACGGTGTGCCGCGCTTTTTGTGGTGGCTGGGTGGCCCGTCCGCACGGATCTCGTGGCCGAGCCCCTGACGGGTGAACAGCCGGATCAGCGCGGGCGTCAGCAGGATTGACACCGCCAGCGCGATGCCGACGGCGATGAGGATCTGTCTCATCGAGCCAAGTCCCCCACGAGCGCATCGGCCAGTGCGCCAAGGCCTGCCACTTTGGATGCCTTCACCAAAACCACGTCCCCCTCGCCCAGTTCGGCCCGTAACAGCGCCAGCGCGGCGTCGGCATCGGCGACCATGATCGACTCACTACCCCACGATCCCTCCATCACCGCCCCCTGGTGCATCGCGCTCAGTGACCTCCCGGTTCCGACGACGACGAGTCGTGACACATCTAAGCGCACGGCCAGTCGACCGATGCTGTCATGCTCGGATATCGCGTCGTCGCCGAGTTCGGCCATCTCGCCAAGCACCGCCCAGCTGCGTCGGCGGTCGCCACCGTCGGCCACAGGGGACCGAGCCATCCAGACCAGAGCCTTCAGCCCGGCCCGCATCGAGTCCGGGTTGGCGTTGTAGGCGTCGTTGATCACGGTCACCCCGTCGCTTCGGGTGCTCACCTGCATGCGGCGCCGTGACACCGGCCCGGCCGCCGCGAGTGCCGCGGCGACCTGATCCAGGCGAGCCCCGCACTCCAGCGCGACTGCAGCCGCGCACAACGCGTTGGATACCTGATGGTCGCCGTGCACCGCGAGTTCTACTGGGATCTCACCTGGCGCGGCGTGCAGCGTGAAGCGCGGCCGGGCCACCTCGTCGAGGGTGACGTCGCCGGCCCAGACGTCGGCGCCCGGCGAACGCGACACCAGGACCACGCGTGCGGCGGTGTCGTCCGCCATCGCGGCCACCGCGCTGTCGTCGGCGTTGAGGATCACCACACCGGACGCCGGAACTGCTTGCGGCAGTTCGGCCTTCGTCTCGGCGATGGCCTGGCGCGAGCCGAACTCGCCAAGATGGGCGGTGCCGACGTTGAGCACGACGGCGATCGACGGCGGCGCGATCCTGGCCAGCGCGGCGATGTTGCCGCGATGGCGCGCCGACATCTCCAGGACGAGGTAGTCGGTGTCGGTGGTCGCACGCAGCACCGTCCACGGGTGCCCCAACTCGTTGTTGAACGAGCCCGGCGGCGCCACCACCGAACCCAGCGGACTGAGCACGGCGGCCAGTAGGTCCTTCGTGGAGGTCTTTCCCGACGAGCCGGTCACCCCGACGATCGTCAGGCCCCCGGCTACCAGTTCGGCCGCCACCGCGGCGGCCAGTCGGGCCAGCGCGGCCAGCACCGCGGCACCCGACCCGTCGGTGTCGTGTTCGAGGACGTCTGCGCCCGAGTCGACGTCGGTGCCCGCGGGTTTCACCACGACGGCGGGCACGCCAACGGGGCGGGCGGCGAGCACCGCTACCGCACCGGCGGCCACCGCCGCGGCGGCGAAGTCGTGCCCGTCGGACCGCGCACCGGGCAGTGCCAGGAACAGCCCGCCCGGGCTCAGCGCGCGGGAATCGAACTCGACGGTGCCGGTGACCCGGATGGCCTCGGCGTCCCGGGGCGAGACGTCGACGAGGTCGCCGCCCACGATGTCCGCGACCTGCGCGAGGGTCAGGTCGATCACGCGCGATTCCCCAATGCCTCGAGGGCCCGGGCCAACTCGCCGCGGTCGTCGAACGGCCTGGTCTGACCACCGCTGGTCTGGCCGGCCTCGTGGCCCTTGCCCGCGACGAGCACGACGTCGCCGTCTCGGGCCCAGCCCACCGCGTGCTCGATGGCCTCCCGCCGGTCACCGATCTCGACCACGCTGGTCGCGGGCCCCGCCACGGCCTTCGCCCCCGCCACGACAGTCGCGCGGATGTCGGCCGGGACCTCGTCGCGCGGGTTGTCGTCGGTGATCACGACGAGGTCGGCGAGTTCGGCCGCGACCCGGCCCATCGGTTCGCGCTTGCCCGCATCGCGGTTGCCGCCCGCCCCGAAGACCACCGCGACGCGACCAGGGGTCTGCTCACGCAACGTCTCGAGGACCGCCCGCAACGCGCCGGGCTTGTGCGCGTAGTCGACGAGGGCCAGGAAGCCCTGACCACGGTCGATCGGCTGCAGGCGGCCCGGCACGGCGGCCGTGCGCAGTCCGGGCGCGGCCGCCTCCGGTGACACGCCGACCGCGTCCAGCAGCGCCGCCGCCAGCAGGGCGTTGGCCACGTTGTAGCGACCGGGCAATCCGATCCGAAGTCCGTGGTGCACACCGGCCGGATCCACGGCCACGAACTGCTGGCCGCCCCGTTCGACGTCGTGGATGTCCTCTGCTCGCCAGGTCGCCTCGCGGTTGACGACGCCGACGGTGACCGTTCGGTCCGCCAGAGCCGCGATGGTCAGGCCCGCCTCGTCGTCAACGCACACCACGGAAACGTCTGCGTGGGTTGATGACTGGGGATCGAAGAGGCGCGCTTTGGCATCCAGGTAGTCCGCCATCGTGGGATGGAAGTCGAGGTGGTCGCGCGACAGGTTGGTGAACCCGCCGACCGAGAAGTACACCGCGTCAACACGTCCCAGCGTCAGCGCGTGACTGGACACCTCCATCACAACGGTGTCCACCCCCCGTTCGGCCATCAACGCCAGCAGCGCCTGCAGATCGGGCGCCTCCGGAGTGGTCAACGCGCTGGGCTCGTCGCGGCCGTCGATCCGAATCCCCACCGTCCCGATCAGGCCTGGCACGCGCCCCGCCGCCCGCAGGCCGGCCTCCACCAGGTACGTGGTGGTGGTCTTGCCGGAGGTGCCGGTGACGCCGATGACGCGCACCTGCCGGGACGGGTGACCGTAGACGGTGGCGGCCAGCTCGCCCAGCACCGCGCGCGGCGACGGGTGAACCAACACCGGCACGCCGACGTCGGAGCCCAGCACCTCAACGCCCGCCGGATCGGTGAGTACCGCGACGGCACCGCGACCCACGGCGTCGCCGGCATACCCGGCGCCGTGTGCCGACCCGCCAGGCAACGCGGCGAACAGATCACCGGCGCAGGCGTCCTGGCTGCGCAGCGTCACCCCGGTGACCCGGACCCCGGATGCGTCCGAACCCAACGCGGTGACCGCGTGCACCTGCGCTGCCAGCGACGCGAGGTCTTCACCAACGGGGTGGGTGGGACGCAATTTCATGGCCCTGACACAGTACCGGCCCCGCTGCGGGCACCCCGTCGCTCAGGCTTGCAGGGTCTGTGGCGGACCCGGGTCCGGCGACAGCGGCACGTTCTCCCGCTGCAACAGCCAGGCGTCGATGTTGTGGATCAGCGGCGCCGCCGTCGTGCCCGGCGACCCGTCGGCCGTGTGGTGCGGATTGTCCATCATCACGCCGACCACGTACCGAGGATCGTCGGCGGGCGCCATGCTGGCGAAGGTGATCCAGTAGACGTCGTCGTAGTAGCAGCCGCAGCCCGGGTTGATCTGCTGAGCCGTGCCCGTCTTGCCCGCGATCTGATAACCCTCGACGGCGGCCCCCGAGCCGGTGCCCTGCTGGGTGCCCTGCGGGTCGCGCTGGGTGACGGCCCGCAGAATGTTGCGCACGGCCTTCGCCGTCTCCGGCGACACCACCTGCACCCCTTCGGGCCGCGCTTCGTCCGTCCGGGTGCCGTCGGCCGCGGTCGTGGACTTGATGATGCGCGGCGGAATCCGGACCCCGTCGTTGGCGATCGCCTGGTACATCCCGGTCATCTGCAGCAGTGTCATCGAAAGGCCCTGTCCGATGGGCAGGTTCGCAAATGAGCTGCCCGACCACTGGTCGATCGGCGGGACCAGGCCGTCGCTCTCGCCCGGTAGCCCGACGCCGCTGCGCCGCCCGAGGCCGAACCTGTCGGCCATGTCCGCCCAGCGTTCCGGGCCGACCCGCTGGGCCAGCATCAGTGTGCCAACGTTCGAGGACTTGCCGAATATCCCTGTGGTGGTGAACGGCGTGACGCCGTGCTCCCAGGCGTCGTGCACGGTGACGCCGCCCATGTCGATGGCGCCGGGCACCTGCAGTACCTCGTCGGGGTTGGTCAGACCGAACTCGATGGCCGAGGCGGCGGTGATGATCTTGTTCACCGAGCCCGGCTCGAACGGCGAGGACACCGCGAGGTTGCCCAGTTCGCGGTCCTCCTGCCTGCCGATGTCTTGGCTCGGGTCGAAAGTGTTGTCGTTCGCCATCGCCAACACCTCGCCGGTCTTGGCGTCGAGCACGACGGCGGACACGTTCTTGGAGCCGGACAGGCTCTTGGCCTGCTGCACCTGCTGCTGGACGTAGAACTGGATGTCATCGTCGATGGTCAACTGGATGGTCGACCCGTCAACGGCGTCGTGGCGGTTGCGGTAGCTGCCAGGGATGACCACGCCGTCGGAACCGCGGTCGTAGGTGACCGAGCCGTCGGTGCCCGCGAGTTTGGCATCGAGAGAGTCCTCGAGGCCCAGCAGCCCGTGCCCGTCCCAGTCGATCCCGCCGACGATGTTGGCAGCCAACGACCCACCGGGGTACTGGCGGATGTCCTGGCGCTCGGCACCCACCTCGGGGTACTAGGTGGTGATCGCATCGGAGATCGCGGGATCGACGGCGCGGGCCAGGTAGACGAAGGAGTCCTTGCCGCTCAGCTTCTTGAGCAGGGTCGCGGTGTCCGGCTTGTTGTTCAGCAGACCTGAGACGCCCGCGGCGATCTCCGCGAGCCGTTTGGCCGGGTCGGGCGCGTCGGGCGTCTTGGCCTTGGTTTCGGCGAGCTGCTTCTGGACCTTGACCGGCTGGAAGGTCAGCGCGCGGGCCTCGATGGTGAACGCCAGCTTGTCTGCGTTGCGGTCGACGATGCTGCCCCGCACCGCCTTCTCGACGTCGGTGACCTTGAGCTGGCTGGCGGCCTCGGCGCGCAGGCCCGCCGCCCTTGGCACCTGGAGGTTGAACAGCTGCGTGGCCGCAACCACCAGCAGCAACGCGATGACGGAGTTGCCCACCCGGTGCCGGAACGCGAACGACGCACTGCGCAAACCGGCGTCGGTCGCAGGCTCCCGGGTGCGGCGGGCGCGCGCGGAATGCGACTGGTCGGTCCGTGACTTCGACGCGTCCGGCTTCTTACGGTCGCTCCGGCTCATGTCTCGGCGGCTCACGCCTGGGGGCCCGGGACCGGCGCGACGGGGATTTCGGCAGACGGTCCCGGTAGCGCGGGCGTGGCCGGCGAGGCGAGGTGCGTGACGTCACCGGCCGGTGGCGCGTCTGCGGGCGCAGGAACGGGCGCCAGCGCCGGGTCCACCGGGGCGGGCACGGCAGCCGGGAGGGCCGGAACGGCGGGGTCCGTCGGGCCGGCCAGCGCGGTGGCGGGGAGGGGTACCTCAGGGCTGGGCACGGGGACCGGCCTCGGCGGTAGGTGGACGGCCACCTCGCGGGGTTCGATGACGCGCGGCGCGGGCTGAGCCGGCGGGGCGCGTAGGGCTTCCTCGGGTAGCGGCGAGTTCAACGGTGGCGGTGAAACCCCTTGGGCCGGTTTGGGAGTGCCCACCACCATCCAGTTGCCCGCGGGGTCCTGCACCAGGTGCGCGGTGTCCTTGGACGGGATCATGCCGAGGTTGCGTGCGGCCTCGGCAAGGGCGGGCGCGGCCTGCGCCTCGAGCACGTCGCGCTCCAATGCCTCCTTCTGCTGAAGCAGGGCCTGATTGGTCTCTCGGACGTGGCCCAACTGATACGAGCGCTCCGCAGCGTCGGTCGACAGCCACAGCGTGACGGCGAGTCCGAGGCCGAGCGCCCCGATCACCAGCACCACGAAGGGCACCCTGGTGACGAGCCGGCGGGGGTCGAATTCGATCGACGCCAGTTTGACCAACAGTCGCTCGCGCAGTGGTAGCCGAACGACCTTGGGCGCCTTGGCCTTGCGCGCCTTCGCGCGCGCCTTTGCCTGAGCGGCGTTCTTCGGCCGGGCCGGCCCGTCGGTGAGCCTCGGGATCGGGCTGGTCTGCGGCGCCGAGCGCGGCGGCCGCTGCTCGCGCTTCGCGCGACGGTTGCGCGGCGGCGCGTCCTTGGCACGGCGCTGGGCCGGCTCCCTGGTGCCGCGGCGGCGTTCATCTCTACTGCGTACTGGTTCGGGTCGCTTGGCGATCACGAAACTTCCCTTCTGACAACCTTTTCCAGAGCTCGCAGACGAACCGATGCGCTACGGGGATTGAGGGCGATCTCGGCGCCGTCCGCCTTCTCGGCGCCACGTGTCAGTGACGCGAAAACGGGTTCGTGACCAGGCAATTCGACCGGCAGGCCGGACGGCGTGCGCGACGCGGTCGCGGCGGCGAACAGGCCCTTGACGATCTTGTCCTCCAACGACTGATAGGCCATCACGACGATGCGTCCGCCCTCGGGAAGCGCTGACATCGCGGCGGGAAGCGCCTCACTCAGCGAGTCGAGTTCGGCGTTGACGGCGGTGCGCAACGCCTGGAACGTGCGCTTGGCCGGGTGGCCGCCGGTGCGACGCGCCGGCACCGGGATGGCGTCGTAGAGCAACTCGACGAGCTCGCCGGTGGTGGTGAACGGCGTGCGGGCGCGCCGCCGGACGATCTCGCCGGCGATCTTCGAGGCGAAGCGCTCCTCGCCGAACACCCGCAGGATCCGCGTCAGCTCCCTGGCGTCGTAGGTGTTGATGATCTCGGCGGCGGTTAGCGGGGCGTCCGGGTCCATCCGCATGTCCAGCGGGGCGTCCTTGGAGTAGGAGAAGCCACGCTCGGCGCGATCCAACTGCATCGACGAGACACCGAGGTCGAACAGGACGCCGTCGACTCCTTCGTCGGGGCGGTCGGCCCAGTAGCCGTCGTAGCGGGTGCGGACCAGGGTGACCCGGTCACCGAACGGCGCCAGCCGCTCCCCCGCGATGCGCAGCGCATTGGGATCGCGGTCGAGGCCGACCAGCCGCAGCCCGGGCAGCTCGGTCAGGAACCGCTCGGCGTGGCCGCCTGCCCCGAGCGTGGCATCGACCAGGACGGCGTCCGCACCGTTCGGATCGGGTCGGGTCAGCGCGGGTGTCAGCAGCTCGACGCAGCGGTCGAGCAGGACCGGGACGTGTCCGTGATCGTCAGGCATCGCAGCACCTCCGCCGCCTTCGATCCGAGGGTCGCTTCGCTCCGGCCCGCCGGCGGCCCATGTAACGAGGTCCCTGTCCGAGATTGCGGACCTGGCGTTGGGGAAGTACGCCAGGGCCGGTTCGGGCAGAGGCCACGTTGCACGGGCCATGTCCGGCACAGCGGCCGGGTCAAATGATGTCGCGCAGAGTTTCATCGCTGGCCGCGGAGAAGTTCTCTTCGTGTGTCTCCTGGTAGTCCTGCCAGGCCTGGGCGTCCCAGATCTCCAGGTACTGAATCGAACCGATCACCACGCACTCCTTGGTCAGGTTTGCGTACCGGCGATGATCGGCGGTCAGGGTGATGCGGCCTTGTGCGTCGGGATGCTGTTCGTCGGTGGCGGCGGCCAGGTTGCGCAGGAAGGCGCGGGCCTCCGGATTGCTCCGCGACGCCTGCGTCAGCCGGTCCGCCAACGCCTCGAACTCGACGCGCGGGTAGACGGCCAGGCTGTGATCTTGGCTCTTGGTGACCATCAACCCCCCTGCCAGCGCGTCGCGGAACTTGGCGGGCAGCGTGAGCCGCCCCTTGTCATCGAGTTTTGGCGTGTAGGTGCCGAGAAACATCCCGCCACCTCCCACCACTCAGAGCCCCGGTCGCTCCGATGCACGCCACTTTACCCCATAATCCCCCACTTCGCTCCACCAGCCGCAAAAGTTTGGGCGAGCTCCCCACTATTCACCACCGACCAGTCACTTTTCGGGCGCACGTATGCCACGGAGTCGCGTGCTGACCCGAAATCGCAGCTAGACGTGCTCAATCACGGGAGTGGGGCGCAGTGGGGCGACTTGCCTGCCGACCGGCCTCGGAGCCGGAAATCCGGCGTGTCGCCCCACACGGCGGGACGCCGGGAGGCAAACCGTTCCTCATGGGTAAGCAGGAGTGAGTTCTGCTCGGGTGCGGCCCGAACGGTGTTGGCCGCGGGTGGCCGGTGTTCTCCGGTAGACCGGCAAGCCCCGTGGTGGGCTTGTCGGTGGGCCGGAACTGCCGTGCCTACGCACGTGGCCAGGTGGGCGATGCGGCCTGACCGGTGGAGTGCCCGCAGGGGTCGCTGTCCGTTTCGGGTCCTGCCGGCCGTCGCCTGATCGCCATGCCGAGGCCACGTCTGCCGATCGCGGCCGCCGCGGCGTGATGCCGGGTGACCGGGTCGGAACTCTGCTGCTGCAAGGGTTTCGCCCAATGCTGGGCACCCCATCTGCTGGTGTAGGCCGCGTCCACCCCGATCACTGCGATCCCGCGACGGGCCGCCATCGAAGTCAGCCGGGTGCGGAACTTCGCGGTGGGGATCCCGGCCACGGTACGCCGGGACCGCTTCCGCCGCTGCCCGCGACCCATCGTGTCGCGCCCGGTGGCGCGGGCATCGGCGAAGTGGAGGTTCTCCACCACCACCGCCGAGCAGTTCTGCCGCTCGCTCAGGTTGAGCAGAGCGGTGATCGCCGCCCGGTCCGCAACTCTCCGAGCGATGGCGCTCTGCGGTCACGTCGTGCTTCCAGGAGGCATCCAGATACCAACGGTCCTTGGCCGGGTCGTAGCTGATGTCGTAGCGCACCGCCCGGCGGCCCGCGACCCGGTCGGACCACTGTTGGCCGCGGTGCGCGAACCCGACGGGTGCAGCGATCTGCAGGTGCGACCCGAACTGGGCGGTCAGCGCGGCGGGCACCTTGATCCACAGCCGGCCGGCCTCATCGACCCGGATCGTCTCATTGCCGCCGGTCTTGCCGCTCTCCCCGTCGGCAGTTAGGAAATATTCGGGCGGCATCCCAGCGGGCCCGCCACTGCGACTCGCTCAGCCCCGCCTCATCGAGGTCATGGCGGTTGCGCCACAGCCGTTTCCCGCCCACCGTGATCGACGGACGGCCCGCGGCCAACGCCTCCTCGGCGGCGGCCAAGCGATTACGCAACACCGCCAGCCGGCGGGTCTTGGCGAACCCTTCACCCACGCTGCGATACCCGTGACGACGACGACACCACCGTGGACCGCCCGCTTACGGGACCGCCCGCTTACGCTCGGCCCGCCACACCGCACCACCGGCGCACCGATCCGCCGCAACGACACACGCGCTGCCATGTCCCGCATCCTGGCAGCCACCACCGACAAGACCTTCCGGCCCGACGTAATGCCACGCCAGCACCGGCAACGTTCCTTCGTGAAATCAGCGATTCGCCCTCAGCGGATACACGCCCCCGACCGGAGCCCCGATCCGCGAGATGAACACCACCAACAAATTCACCAGAACGCAGTATCGAACAACAACACTCGCTATCCGGTCAGCAACTGTGACCCCCGGACCGACGAGGCGATCACTCGTCGAAGCGCCGGCGGAACCGGTCTTCCATGCGATTGGTGAACGAACCACCGGAGCCCTTGGACTTCTTCTGCCGCGGGCCACCGGATTCCGAACCCGGACGATCCTTGCCACCGGCCACCCGCGGTCCGGTGATCGCGTAGACCACGCCGCCGAACATGATCACGAATCCCACCACGGACAGAATCGGCAGGCCGCCGATCCAGGTGGCTCGAAACGCAATGCCGGACACCAGCATGGCCAGGCCGATCACGAACAGCGACGCACCCTGCAGCCGGCGCCTGGCCGACGGGGCGCGCAGATTGCCACCACGAACGCTCGACGCGAACTTGGGGTCCTCGGCATAGAGAGCGCTCTCGATCTGGTCGAGCATGCGCTGCTCATGATCGGAGAGTGGCATCCGTGCCTCCCTTTTGCCGCGTCCGTCACGATTGTCAAAACGTCGTGTATGCCCGGGTGTACGAGCAACTGACAGTAATGATACGAGCTCGATCTGAGCCGTACCACCTTGTTCAGTGCCCGATTGTACGGCGTTCGCCACACCCGCCGAGCCGCCACGCCAATCACCGAAGGGTGACCGGATAATGGCATCGACTCCGCACTCCAGACCGCGAGGGGCACCAAGGGTTGTCGACGTTTCTCATCGAACTGTCGCCAGGCGACATGGCCAGGCGCCTCGGCGACGCGCTCGGCGTCTACGTCGACGCGATGCGGTACCCGCGCGGCACCGAGGAGCAACGTGCCTCGATGTGGCTGGAACACACCCGCAGGCGGGGCTGGAAGGCGGTGGCCGCCATCGACGCGCCCAACGCCGACGCCGAATTGGCCGAGGCCCCCATGCTCGGTATCACCTACGGCTACTGCGGCGCACCCGATCAGTGGTGGCAACAACAGGTGGTCGCAGGCCTGCAGCGCGGCGGAACCGACAGCTCACACATCGCTGCGCTGATGACCAGCTACTTCGAGCTCACCGAGCTGCACATTCATCCCCACGCTCAGGGCCGGGGTCTCGGCGAAGCCCTGGCCCGACGGCTGCTCGCCGGACGCGGGGAACCGCACGTGTTGCTCTCCACACCGGAGATCAACGGTGAGTCCAACCGCGCGTGGAGGCTGTATCGCCGGCTCGGCTTCACCGACGTGATCCGCGGCTACCGCTTCGCAGGCGACCCCAGGCCGTTCGCCATCCTCGGCCGGTCACTGCCGCTATAGCCCCGGTACATCTGGCACGATGACCGAGTGCCCGACCGCCGGAGCCGAACCATAGGCCGCACGCCACGCCGCAACCGCGTGCTGGCCCTGCTCCTGCTGCTGGTGATCGTCCCAATGGCGGTGGGCTGCGTGCGGGTGCGTGCGTCGATCACGGTTTCGCCCGACGACCGGGTGTCCGGCCAGATCATCGCGGCCGCCAAACCGCGCAACGACGACGACAAGGGACCGCAGCTCCTCAACACGCTGCCGTTCAGCAACAAGGTGTCCGTCTCGAACTATCAGCGCGACGACTACGTCGGCACCCAGGCGGTGTTCTCCGACCTGACCTTCGCCGAACTCCCCCAGCTGGCGAACATGAATCGCGATGCGGCGGGTGTCGACATCTCCCTGCGGCGCGCCGGTGACCTGGTGATCCTCGATGGGCGTGCCGACCTGACGTTGCTGAACGACCCGGACGCCGACGTGTCGCTGAGCGTGTCGTTCCCCGGAGAGGTGACGTCGACCAACGGCGATCAGATCTCCTCGGACGTCGTCGAATGGAAGCTGCGGCCCGGCGTGGTGAGCACCATGAGCGCCCAGGCGCGCTACACCGACCCGAGTGCCCGCTCGTTCACGGGCGCGGCGCT
>JAVRPF010000852.1:0-2657 GCA_032162385.1 Mycobacterium sp. | reverse complement strand
GCCGACGAATTTGTCCAGGGCACGCCGCCTTCCACCGCGAAGTCCACCTTGAATGCGCCGGGTCCCTGCCTGAACCGTCGATAGGTGCGGGATATCCTGCGCGGCAGGCGGTCACCAAGAATGCCGGCGACGGCTTCGGGTGCCAGATCGAACATCGTCACATCGGCGGGGGGCAACTGCGCGGCCGCCTCGATCCGGGTGCCCGTTTCGATCTTGCCACCGAGATCGGCCAACAGCGCTGCCAGCGCGTTTGTGATCGACTGCGACCCACCGGCTGCCACGGGCCATCCGTGCCGATGCCCAGCGGTGAGGATGCCCAAGCCGATCGCCGAGGTCATCGGGTAGTGCAATGGCCGAAAGGCGTGCGCCGCAGCACCTCCGAACAATGCCCGAACCTCCGGGCTACGAAACCACCTGGCGAGGGTGGAAGCCGGCAGCACGGTGGGCGCACCAAACCGGGCCAGCGTCAACGGATGATGCGGCACCCGCAGCAGCGGCCCCATGATGTCCTCGGCCAGTGCATCGAAATTGGCCGACGTCTTGCCGAACAGTCTCCGCCACCGGGCGCCGTCGGCTACGTGCATCCCGTCGGCGGTCGCTTCGACCGAGCGGTACAGCACGCCCGCGCTGCCGCCGTCGAGCGGGTGGACGCAGTCGATCTCGGGCAGTCGCCAGGACAGACCGTAGCGATCGAGGCCCAGCCCGGCGAGGAACTCCGAGCCGACGGCCATCGGGTGGGTCGCCGAGCAGTGGTCGTGCAGCAGGCCGGGAATGATCGCCTCGCTGGTGCGCGTGCCCCCGCCGATCTCGTCGGCCGCTTCCAGCACGGTGACCTGCGCGCCGGCCTTGGCGAGGGCGACCGCGGCGGCCAGGCCGTTCGGCCCGGACCCAACGACGATCGCGGTGGTCGTCACGCCAGCGCCCCGTGATCGTGACCTGCGGGCTTCCTGCTGGACAGCGACCAGGTGACCTCGGTCGGGATCGGACCGCTGGGCAGCCATGGCTGCTCGGCGATGGCGTCGGTCACCTTCCACGTGCCGCGCTCGATCACGCCGAGCGCCGCGTCGATGACCTGGTAGTGCTGGACCTTGCTTGCCCAGGCCTGCGATTCCACCCAAACGACGACGAGCTCGCCAGGCTCGAACGCCGCCTCGCGCTGAACGGCGGCGATCATGTCGGCGTCGTGCAGGTGGCCGTCGCCGAAGTTGAACCCGATCAACGAGTTGCAGACGAACTCACCCTCGCGGACGGAGCGAGTGTCGATGTCGGGCAGGCTTTTCAGCAACACCGAGAACAGGCCACGGCCCTGGCTGTGCATCGTGCGCCAGGAAATCACTCGCTGCATCGTGACATCGGCCCACTTCGGTTCGTAGCCGAAGTCGATGAACTGGTCGACCTGGTTCTTCGCCGAGCGCGTCACTCTGTTGAGCTTCGCCTCGGCGCCAGGTGCGAACGCCCACACCGCGGACGCCCAGTTGCCTGCGTACTGCCGCATCGACGGCAGGAACGACACCTTGTCGGGCCGGAAGTTGCCGAGAATCGGGTAGAACAGCAGCGCGGCGACGACGACGACCGTCAGCCAGACCGACGACATGTCCCACGCCGCGTAACCGTTCCATGCCGGGAAGCCCCAGAACAGGAAGATGGTCGCGTACGCGAACAGCACGTTCCATTCCAGCGGCACCGCGAGCGGGAACGTCGAGATGATGAACAGGTGGAAGCACACCATGATCACCACGGCGACCAGCGTCACCCACTTATTCGTCGAGAACAGCAGGGTCAGCGGCGCCAGGATCTCCACCACGCTGCCCGGCACGTGCGCCATGAACGACGCCAGATGCGAGGGGCGCAGATCGTCGGGGTAGTTGCGGTAGTGGGCCCGCTTCAGCCACTTGAACGGAATGAAGGGGCTGTTGCTCACCATCGGCGGGATGACGTTGGTGAAGTGCAGCCCCAGCTTCGACACGCCGGCACCGACCCAGACCACCACGATCAACAGCTTCAGCGCGATGACCATGTCGACGAAGGTGAACGCGGCGAAGATGATCAAGGCGGGGAGGTACTGCTCACCGCGCGCTGCGAGGAAGACGATCTTGTCCCGCAGTCCCATGACCACCAGCAGCACGATCGGCGCGATCAGCAGCGCCGGATTGACCAGCCCCGACGTGTTGCCGGGCATTGCTGCTGACAATGAGTCGCTATGCACCCCAGGCGAAGACAACGGAATGGCGACGCTGAACATCAGCACGACATAGAGACCGACGTCAAACCAGGTCCGTCGGTCGCCGCTGGTCAACGGCACCCACTTCCACGGCCGTAGCCGGATGGTGCTCGGCCGCGCCCAAAACAGGATGCCACCGGTCATCGGCTTGACCTTGCCTGCCAGCGGGCCCCACGATCCGGCGACGCCGATCAACTCCAGCAGCACCGTCCATAGAACGGCCTTCTCGTAGACGATGGGCTGGTTCCACCACTGCGAGACGTCAAGCACCGGAAGCCCGGACGTCAGTGTCGCCACCAGGATGCCGCCGAGTGCGTAGAGGAAGACCAGCTTGGCAATGTAGATGGTGTGCACCATTTTTGGTGACCCGAATCCGTTGTCCACCCAATCGGTGGCGAGGATCCGCATCCGCTCCATGAGCGGTTTCTGCATGAAG
>JAVRPF010000851.1:0-6019 GCA_032162385.1 Mycobacterium sp. | reverse complement strand
GCGAGCAGTCGCTGGCGCGGGCGCTGCATCCGGTGCTGGACCGCTACGACTACGTGCTGATCGACTGCCAGCCCTCGCTCGGCTTGCTCACCGTCAACGGGCTGGCCTGCGCGGACGGCGTCATCATCCCCACGGAGTGCGAGTACTTCTCGCTGCGCGGCCTGGCCCTGTTGACCGACACCGTCGCCAAGGTGCGCGAGCGGCTCAACCCCAAGCTGGACATCAGCGGCATCCTCATCACGCGCTTCGACACCCGCACCGTCAACGCCCGCGAGGTGATGGCCCGGGTGCTTGAGCGGTTCGGCGATCTGGTCTTCGACACCGTGATCGCGCGGACGGTCCGCTTCCCCGAGACCAGCGTCGCCGGCGAGCCGATCACCACGTGGGCGCCGAAATCCGGTGGCGCCGAGGCGTATCGGTCGCTCGCGCGTGAGGTCATCGACCGGATGGGCGCGTGAGCACCGAAACCACACCGGACAGCGGAACCGCCCCGGAGGCGGCATCGGATGATTCGCCGCAAACGGGTTACCGGGTCCGGCTGACCAATTTCGAGGGACCCTTCGATCTGCTGTTGCAGCTGATCTTCGCGCACCGGCTCGACGTCACCGAGGTGGCGTTGCACACGGTCACCGACGACTTCATCGCCTACACCAAGGAGATCGGCAGGCAGCTCGAACTCGATGAGACGACGGCGTTCCTCGTCATCGCCGCCACGCTGCTCGACCTCAAGGCCGCGCGCCTGCTGCCCGCGGGAGAAGTGCACGACGAGGACGACCTCGCCCTGCTCGAGGTCCGCGACCTCCTCTTCGCCCGGCTGCTGCAATACCGGGCCTACAAGCACGTCGCCGTGATGTTCGCCGAGCTGGAGGCGGCCGCACTGCGCAGCTACCCCAGGGCGGTGGCGCTGGAGGACCGGTACGAAGACCTGATGCCCGAGGTGATGCTGGGGGTGGACGCCGAGCGGTTCGCCCAGATCGCTGCGGCGACCTTCACCCCGCGGCCGGTGCCGACGGTGGCCACGGAGCACCTCCACGCGCCGTCGGTGTCCGTGCCGGAACAGGCAAGGCATGTGCTGACGTTGCTCGAGCGGCGCGGCATCGGGCAGTGGTTGACGTTCGCCGACCTGGTTGCCGACTGCGCGGGCGGGATCGAGATCGTCGGACGGTTCCTGGCGCTGCTCGAATTGTTCCGGGCTCGGACGGTAGCATTCGAGCAATTAGAACCGCTTGGAGTGCTGCAGGTTTCGTGGACCGGCAACCGGCCCGACGACGAACACCTGGCAACGGCGGTGGAAGAGACAGACTCATGACAGAAGACTTTCCGGGAAACGTCGACGAGATCGATCTGGGCATCGACGTCGCGACGGCCCCTGAGCTGGACGACGCCGAACTCGGTGCGGCGCTCGAGGCCCTGCTCCTGGTGGTGGACACCCCGGTGCCCGAGGATGCCCTGGCGGCGGCACTCGAACAGCCCGCCTACCGGATCGCGGCCAAGCTGCGGCTGATGGCCGACGAGCTCACCGCCCGCGACAGTGGCATCGAGCTGCGCGAGGCCGGCGGTGGCTGGCGCATGTACACCCGGGCCCGCTTCGCCCCTTACGTCGAGCGGCTGCTGCTCGACGGCACCCGGTCCAAGTTGACCAGGGCAGCGCTCGAAACGCTGGCGGTGGTCGCCTACCGACAGCCGGTAAGCAGGGTGCGGGTGAGCGCGGTGCGAGGAGTCAACGTCGATGCGGTGATGCGCACTTTGCTGGCCCGCGGCCTGATCACCGAAGCGGGCGTCGATCCCGACTCGGGCGCAGTCACTTTCGCGACGACGGAGCTGTTCCTGGAGCGGCTCGGACTGTCGTCGCTCACCGACCTGCCCGACATTGCACCGCTGCTGCCCGACATCGACAACATCGACGACATCACCGAATCGCTCGGGGACGAGCCGCGTTTCATGAAGCTCGGCGGGGCTCCGACCGCTACCGAGCAGTCGTTGTCGTTCGACGTGGATCGGGACTGACGTGGCCGACGGTGATGAGGGTGTCCGACTGCAGAAGGTGTTGTCGCAGGCGGGAGTTGCGTCGCGCCGGGTCGCGGAGAAGATGATCATGGACGGTCGCGTCGAGGTCGACGGCCGCATCGTGACCGAGATGGGAACCCGCGTCGACCCCGACGCATCGGTGATCCGGGTGGATGGTGCCCGGATCACGGTGGACGACACGATGGTCTACCTGGCGATCAACAAAGAGCGCGGCATGCACTCGACGATGTCCGACGATCAGGGCAGGCCGTGCGTCGGCGACCTTGTCGAGTACCGAGTTCGCGGCAACAAGAAGCTCTTTCACGTAGGCCGGCTCGATGCGGACACCGAGGGGCTGTTGATTCTGACGAACGACGGCGAACTGGCGCATCGCCTGATGCACCCGTCGTTCGAGGTGCCGAAGACCTATCTGGCCACCGTGCTCGGTTCGGTGCCACGAGGGCTGGGCAAGACGCTGCGGGCCGGTGTCGAGCTGGACGACGGGCCCGTTCACGTCGACGACTTCGCCGTGGTGGATGCGGTGCCGGGCAAGTCGCTGGTGCGGGTGACCCTCCACGAGGGCCGCAAGCGGATCGTCCGGCGACTGCTGGCCGAAGTCGGCTTCCCCGTCAAGGAACTGGTGCGCACGGACATCGGCACCGTGTCACTCGGCGAGCAGCGTCCCGGCAGCATCCGCGTGTTGACTGGCAAGGAGATCGGCGAACTGTACAAGGCGGTGGGGATGTGAGCGGCTCGGTGACGATCGCCGTCGACGGACCGGCAGGAACGGGAAAGTCTTCGGTGTCAAGGGGATTGGCTCGCGCACTGGGCGCGCGCTACCTCGACACTGGGTCGATGTACCGGATCGTGACGCTGGCGGCGCTACGCGCCGGTGTCGACGTCAACGACGGTCCCACGGTGGGCACGCTCGCCGGTGGCGTCGACATGGCGGTCGGCTTCGATCCCGACAAGGACCTTTCCTACCTTGCGGGAGAGGATGTTTCGGCCGAGATCCGCGGTGACGCCGTGACCAGGGCGGTGTCCGCGGTGTCGGCGGTGCCTGCCGTGCGTACCCTCCTCGTGCGGCGTCAGCGAGAGCTGGCGGCGGGCCCCGGCAGCGTCGTGGTCGAGGGACGCGACATCGGCACGGTGGTGCTGCCCGACGCCGACGTCAAGATCTTCCTGACCGCGTCCGCCGAAGAGCGGGCGCGACGCCGCAACGACCAGAACGTCGCGAACGGGTTCGGCGACGACTACCAAGGAGTGCTTGCCGACGTGCGGCGCCGCGACCACCTGGACTCGACGCGCGTGGTGTCACCGCTGCGGGCAGCCGACGACGCGATGATCGTCGACTCCAGCGACATGAGCGAATCCGAAGTGGTGGCGCACCTGTTGGATCTCGTCGAGCAGCGAGCGGGGGCGCGGCGATGAGCGCACCTGATTCGGATGGAACCTGGATCGACGAGGCCGACTGGGAGCTGAGCCCCGAAGACGTGTCGGCCGACCTCGAAGACGTGTCGGCCGACCTCGAAGAGGTGTCGACCCCGCCGCCGGTGGTCGCCGTCGTCGGGCGGCCCAACGTCGGAAAGTCGACGCTGGTGAACCGCATCCTGGGGCGGCGCGAGGCCGTCGTGCAGGACGTGCCGGGCGTCACCCGAGACCGGGTCTCCTACGACGCGAACTGGCTCGGTCGTCGGTTCTTCGTGCAGGACACCGGCGGCTGGGAGCCGGACGCCAAGGGTCTGCAGCAGCTGGTGGCCGAGCAGGCGTCGGTGGCGATGCGCACGGCGGACGCGATCATCCTCGTGGTCGACGCCGTCGTGGGGGCGACGACGGCCGACGAGGCTGCGGCCAAACGGTTGCAGAAGTCCGGCAAGCCGGTGTTCCTGGCGGCCAACAAGGTCGACAACGAGCGCGTCGAGGCCGACGCCGCCGCGTTGTGGTCGCTGGGACTGGGCGAGCCATATCCGGTGAGCGCGATGCACGGCCGTGGCGTGGCCGACCTGCTCGACAGGGTCATGGAGACGCTGCCGGAGGCGTCGACGGTTGCGTCCGGTAGCGGTCCGCGACGCGTGGCGCTGGTCGGCAAGCCGAACGTCGGGAAGAGCTCGCTGTTGAACCGGTTGACCGGCGACGAGCGGTCGGTGGTCCACGACGTCGCGGGCACCACGGTGGACCCGGTTGACTCGCTGATCGAATTGGACGGCAAGACTTGGCGTTTCGTCGACACTGCCGGTCTGCGACGCAAGGTCGGTCAGGCGAGTGGTCATGAGTTCTATGCGTCGGTCCGCACCCGTGGCGCGATCGACGCCGCGGAGGTCGTCGTCGTCCTGATCGATTCGTCGCAGCCGTTGACCGAGCAGGATCAGCGGGTGCTGACGATGGTGATCGAGGCCGGGCGGGCGCTGGTGCTGGCGTTCAACAAATGGGATCTGATGGACGAGGATCGGCGCTACCTCCTCGACCGCGAGATCGACATGGACCTGGCGCAGGTGCAGTGGGCGCAGCGGGTCAACATCTCGGCGAAGACAGGCCGGGCGGTGCAGAGGCTGGTGCCTGCGCTGGAGAGCGCACTCGAATCGTGGGACGCCCGCATTTCGACGGGCCGGCTCAACACCTTCTTCAAGGAGATCGTCGCCGCGACACCGCCGCCGGTGCGGGGCGGCAAGCAGCCCAAGATCCTGTTCGCCACGCAAGCGACGGCGCGCCCGCCGACCTTCGTGCTGTTCACCTCGGGCTTCCTGGAGGCGGGTTACCGACGGTTCCTCGAGCGCAAGCTGCGCGAGACGTTCGGCTTCGACGGCAGCCCGATCCGCATCAACGTGCGGGTGCGGGAGAAGCGCGGACCCAAGTCGCGTTAGCGCATTCTGTATGCAGCTTGGGCCCGCTGAGCTGGCGTAATCGTGCAGCGGTCGCCTCGGTAGGGTCGTCGGGTGTCCGTCGCCCACATGATCCTGATCGCGTTGGCCGGCGTCGCGGCCGGAGCCATCAATGCCGTCGTTGGTTCGGGCACGTTGATCACCTTTCCGACCCTCGTCGCGCTCGGCTATCCACCCATCACCGCGACCATGTCGAACGCCGTCGGCCTGGTCGCGGGTGGCGTCTCCGGGACGTGGGGGTATCGGCGCGAGCTGCGCGGCCAGTGGGACCGGCTGCGCTGGCAGATCCCGGCATCGCTGGTCGGCGCAGGCGTCGGCGCCTGGCTGCTGCTGCACCTGCCGGAGCACGTGTTCACCGCGGTGGTCCCTGTTCTGCTCGTCGGGGCGCTGGCCCTGGTGGTGGTCGGTCCGCGGATTCAGAACTGGGCGCGTCGGCGTGCCGAAGACGAAGGCCGGCCGGCCGATCAGGTGTCACGGGGCCGGATGGTCGCCGTGGTCGCGGCGACGTTCGTGGTGGGGGTGTACGGCGGATACTTCACCGCGGCGCAGGGCATCCTGCTCGTCGGGTTGATGGGTGCGCTGCTGCCCGAGTCGATGCAGCGGATGAACGCGGCGAAGAATCTCCTGTCGATGCTCGTCAACGTGGTTGCGGCGCTTGCCTACACAGTGGTCGCCTTCGACCGGATCAACTGGCTGGTGGCGGGTCTCATCGCGGCGGGCTCGCTGATCGGGGGATTCCTCGGGTCCCATTACGGACGTCGGCTCTCGCCGAATGTGCTGCGGGTGGCGATCGTGGTGGTCGGACTGATTGGGTTGTACCGGCTGCTGACCGTGTAAGTACTCGCGGCCAGTGGCGGTTGGGATTGCAGCCGCTGGCTGCGGTAGCATTTCGACCGCTGCCGGCGATCCCGGCAGCGCCGCGGGCTGTGGCGCAGCTTGGTAGCGCACTTGACTGGGGGTCAAGTGGTCGCAGGTTCAAATCCTGTCAGCCCGACAACGAAAACCCGCTCTGACCAGTGTCGGAGCGGGTTTTTATGTTGCTAGGGTTCCTTGCTGATGTGTGGCAGTGGGCCGCCAGTGTCCCAAGCGGCCGTGAGTGGGCCGATGCCCTAGGAGAACAGTGCGGCGCCGGC
>JAVRPF010000850.1:0-5519 GCA_032162385.1 Mycobacterium sp. | reverse complement strand
AGCAGGACGACCGCGCTCAGCAGGATCAGGGCCGGGATCGACATGGGTCAAATTATTACGGCGCACCGTAATAATCGTCAAGGCGGAATGATCGACAGTTGGCACGCACCGATAACGAGTCCGCGGGTCGCCGCCGGGCGTGCCCAGCTGCTCTCGCCTCGCCCAACGTTGGGCGTTACAGCAGAGCACTTTTCACGGTCGCGCTTTCGCTGGGGCTCAGTTCGCCAACCATTGTCTCGGCGTTCGCATACTTCGACGTCTACAGTCGGATCGGAATCGGAAACAAACTCACCGCCTTCGCTCTGGCCGTCGCGGTGACGTTCTTCCCGTTCATGCTGTGGACTGTTCTGGCCGCGATCGAGGATGTGGATTCTGACGTGGGTGCCGTCTCAGCCCTTCGAGCGGCGGTCGTGGGGACTGGTTTCATTGCGTCGGTGCACGCCGAGGCCTTGCGCAGGATCGGCGTGCCGGTCCTCGGCGTCGTCGGCTCCTCCCAGGAGCGTGGCCTCGATCAGGCTCGAACATTCGGACTGCCGCCGCCCTACCCGAGCTACCGCGACCTGTTGGGCGACGACCGTGTCGACGTGGTTCACGTGTGCTCCCCGAACCACCTCCACTACGAACACGCGTCTGCCGCTCTGCGCGCCGGCAAGCACGTCATCTGTGAGAAGCCGCTGGCGATGACCTCGGCGCAGGCGGCCGAACTCTGCGACATCGCTCACTCCTCCGGACTCGTCCACGCCGTCTGCTTCATGTCGCGCTTCTACCCGCAATGCCAAGAGGCACGGCGCCGCGTCGAATCCGGTGATGCCGGCCAGGTCAGACTCGTCAGCGGGTCCTACCTTCAGGATTGGCTGTCCGAGGAGACGGACTGGAACTGGCGGCTGGATCCCAGTCTCGGTGGAGCACTGCGCGCGGTGGGTGACATCGGTTCACACTGGCTCGATCTGGCGGGCTTCGTCGGTGGACGCAGGATCGAGGCGGTCATGGCCGATCTCACGACCGCGATCCCCACCCGACTCCGCCCCGTCAACGCTGCCACGGGAACCTTCTCCGGACCCTCTACGGGCCCTTCCGAGCCCATCGCCATCCACACCGAGGACATCGCCGGTGTTCTCATCAGGTTCGAGGGCGGAACGCGGGGGGTGCTCACGTTGTCGCAGGTGTCGCCAGGGCGAAAGAACCATTTGTCGTTCGAGGTGAGCGGATCGACGGCGTCGCTGCGCTGGTGCGCCGAGAACCCAGAAGAACTGTGGATCGGACGCCGTGACGAGCCGAACCAGATCCTGCTCCGAGGTGCAATCTCCGGTAGATCGGGGACGGCGTCCGGCGACTATCCGGCGGGACACGTCCAAGGCTTTCCCGACGCGTTCAAGGCAATGCACCGCACGATCTACACCGCCATCGCGGCTGGCGAACTGCCCATCACACCCGACTACCCGACGTTCGACGATGGTCTCGAGCAGGCGCTGGTCGCAGACGCGATCGCCACGAGCGCGCGTGAGAGCAGCTGGGCGTCGGTCGAGCGTTCGACCTCCGCCTGACGCTGCGATAACGGAAGGCGCACGCGGAGCCGACGCACTCCACCGGCACTAGGCTGGCGAGACGTTGGACTTGGGCGACTCAATGCCGCAGTGTACGTTTGTTCACTGAATCGAGCAGCGATAGCTCGTGCCGTCGTCTCCGAGTGGACGCGACCCGGACCCTGAAAGGACACGTGCCATGTCGTTTTCGTTCGAGCTGTCCGAGGATGTCAAGCAGGTTCGGGACTGGGTCCACGAGTTCGCCGTCGACGTAGTCCGGCCCGCCGCTGCGGAGTGGGACGAGCGAGAGGAGACGCCGTGGCCGATCATCCAGGAGGCGGCCAAGATTGGGCTGTACTCCATGGAGTTGTTCGCCACCCAGTCCGCCGAACCGAGCGGGCTCGGCATATTGACGGTCTTCGAGGAGATGTTCTGGGGTGACGCGGGAATCGCCCTGTCCATCATGGGTACCGGCCTCGCTGCCGCGTCGCTGGCCGCCACCGGGACGCCCGAGCAGCTGGGCGAGTGGCTGCCGCAGATGTTCGGCACCATCGACGAGCCACAGCTCGCCTCATTCTGTGCGTCGGAACCGGGCGCCGGATCGGACGTGTCGGCGATCATCACCCGCGCCCGCTACGACCAGGCGGCCGACGAGTGGGTGATCAACGGGACCAAGACCTGGGCCACCAACGGCGGCATCGCCAACGTGCACATCGTCGTCGCCTCGGTGGATGCCGAATTGGGTTCCCGTGGTCAGGCCACGTTCATCATCCCGCCCGGCACAAAGGGTTTCACCCAAGGCCAGAAATTCAAGAAGCACGGCATCCGGGCGTCACACACCGCCGAGGTGGTGCTCGACGACGTGCGGATCCCCGGTCGACTGATCATCGGCGGCAAGGACAGGTTGGACGAGCGAATCGCGCGCGCCCGTGAAGGCAAGAGTTCGGCGGGCCAGGCGGCGATGAAGACCTTCGAGCGCACCCGCCCCGCGGTGGGCGCGATGGCGCTCGGCGTGGCCAGGGCCGCCTACGAGTACGCCCTGGAATATGCCCAGCAGCGCGAGCAGTTCGGGCGCAAGATCGGCGACTTCCAAGCGATCGCGTTCAAGCTGGTCGACATGAAGACCAGGATCGACATGGCGCGCCTGCTGGTGTGGCGGGCGGGCTGGATGGCCCGCAACGACCAGCCGTTCACCAACGCCGAGGGCTCGATGGCGAAACTGGCGGCCAGCGAGACCGCGGTCTACGTCACCGACGAGGCCATCCAGATCCTGGGCGGCAACGGCTACACCCGGGACTACCCAGTCGAGCGGATGCACCGCGACGCCAAGATCTTCACGATCTTCGAGGGCACCAGCGAGATTCAGCGCCTGGTCATGGCCAGGGCCATCACCGGGCTGCCACTCAAGTAGCGCTGGCGCTACTTGGTCCCGAAGATGCGGTCGCCCGCGTCGCCAAGGCCGGGCACGATGTAGCCGTGCTCATCGAGCTGGCGGTCGACGGCGGCGGTGTAGATCGGCACGTCGGGATGCGCGTCGTGCAACGCCGCGACGCCTTCGGGACAGGTCAACAGACAGACGAACTTGATCGACTTCGGACTGAACTCCTTGAGTCGCTCCACCGCCGCGACGGCCGAGTTGCCGGTGGCCAGCATCGGGTCGACCACCACGATGTCGCGCTCTTGCAGGTCGCCGGGCATCTTGAAGTAGTACTCCACGGCCACCATCGTCTTCGGATCGCGGTACAGGCCGATGTGGCCCACGCGGGCGGCCGGCACCACGGTCAGCAGGCCGTCGAGAATGCCCGTGCCCGCGCGCAGGATCGAGACGAACACCAGCTTCTTGCCGTCGATGACCCTGCCGGTGGTCCGCTCCAGCGGCGTCTCGACGTCGATCTCGTGCATCGGGATGTCGCGCAGCACCTCGTAGGCCATCAGCGCCGCCATCTCGTTGCAGAGTTGTCTGAAGTTATTGGTGGAGGCATCCTTTCGACGCATCAGCGTGAGCTTGTGTTGCACCAGGGGATGGTCGACCACATAGACGTTGTCCATCGCTAGAACACCGTGCCGTCACTGACGATGGTCAACGGCGGCAGTCCGCCGCGCAGCCGCTGCGCCAGCGCACGCCCCGCGGCCCAGGTGCCGCCCTCCAACACACAGGCCAGCGGCATCCGGTGCGCGTCGACCCCGAGTCGGGACCGCGCCAGTGGGGCGAGTTCATCGAGCAGGGCCACCGTCAGGGCCCGCCACTCGACCACCAGCTCGTCGCCCGCCGTCCATTCGTGGGTGGCCCAGGCCGGGTCGTGCAGCCCCAGCACGCCGGTGTCCAACAGCAGACCGCCGTTGCGGTACTCCGGCAGACCGGTCAGCGCGTCGAGGTCGTCGACGCGGACGCCGCCCCAGTGAAAGGGTTCGAGCAGGGAGTAGGTCAGCCACTGCGAGAGCTTGTGGAAGGGCATCCACCCCTGCGTCAGGCCGGGACCGGGTACGGCGAGGTGGCGCCAGCAGTCGCCCAGCGGCTGGTCGCCAATCGCGTTGTCCGCGGGCCAGATTCCCGACAAGGAGGTCAGCAACGCCGACAGGATGTCGTGTGCGCCAACCGATGGCCGGTCGTGGGGTGTGACCAGCATGTCGAACAATCCACCCGGTCGGCCCTGCGCCCCGAACGCGTCCGGTCGGGTGGTCAGCGCCGCACCGAGGCGGTGCAGCACGGCGACCCGACCGTCGAGGCCGACCAACGGATTCGACGGGCCAACCTGGAACGCCTCGGCTAGCCGGTCCGCGTCCAGACCGCACAGTGCCGCGGCGTCGGCTCGCAGCGGATCCGTTGTGTCGCTGGAGAACAGCCCGCTGGTGAAGGCGTGCCAGCTGGCCACGCCCAGGCCCTCGGACCGTACGAAGCGCTGCCCGGTGGCGGCCTCGTCGTACCGCCAGGCCGGGCCTGCCCCGGCGTCGAGCAATACGCTCACCACGGCCAGGTCGATCACCGCGCGGGCATCCGGTCCGGCGCCCAACTGGGCCTTTCGGTCGATACCGCCTGCCTCGAAATGACGCCAGCGGCTGTGGAACGGGACCAACAGATCGGGGTATCGCGTGCGCGTGACGTCCGCGACCTCTGTGGCGGCTGCGGTGAGGGCACCGTCGTCCACGCTGAACCAAGCCGAGTCGCCGCTTCGTGCCCGCCGGAGCAGGTGTCGGGCCCGCTCGCGGATGGCGGTCGTGCTGCGCAGTGCGGCGGCGGCTCCGTCGGCCCGGTCGGTGTCCGGGTCGAGTTCGGTGCGAACGGAGTGCACCGAGCTCATCCGTTCAACCCGCGGCCCTTGGCCTTCTTCAGTTCCTCCGCGTCGGGCACCGCGCCGGGGGTGAAGTAGCCGGCGGCCATCTTGGCGTCGATCTCGACCCTGGCGTCGAGCGGGATGAGCTCGTCGGGGATGTTGACGCGTTCGCCGACCTCGATGCCCGACCCGGTGATGGCGTCGTACTTCATGTTGCTCATGGAGACCAGCCGGTGGATCTTTCGGATGCCGAGCCAGTGCAACACGTCCGGCATGAGTTCCTGAAAGCGCATGTCCTGCACGCCGGCAACGCATTCGGTGCGGGCGAAGTACTGGTCGGCGGTGTCGCCGCCTTCCTGGCGCTTGCGCGCGTTGTAGACCAGGAACTTCGTCACCTCGCCCAGTGCGCGGCCTTCCTTGCGCGAGTACGAGACCAAGCCGACACCGCCGTGCTGTGCGCCCTGGATGCATTCCTCGATCGCGTGCGTCAGGTAGGGCCGGCAGGTACAGATGTCGGAGCCGAACACGTCCGAGCCGTTGCACTCGTCGTGGACTCGGGCCGTCAGCTCCACCGAGGGGTCGGCCAAATCTTGGGGATCGCCGAAGATGTAGACGGTCTGGCCGCCGATCGGAGGCAGGAACACCTCGAGGTCTCCGCGGGTCACCAACTCGGGGTACATGCCGCCGGTCTCCTCGAACAGCACGCGCCGCAGATCCGTCTCGC
>JAVRPF010000849.1:0-3098 GCA_032162385.1 Mycobacterium sp. | reverse complement strand
CCGTCGGCATGGCGATGGCATCGCGCTACGAGCGCGGCCTGTTCGATCCGGACGCGGCGCCGGGCACCAGCCCGTTCGACCACTTCATCTACGTGATCGCCTCGGATGGCGACAGGGAGGACGGGGTGACCAGCGAGGCGTCATCGCTGGCAGGCACCCAGCAACTCGGCAACCTGATCGTGTTCTACGACCATAACCAGATCTCGATCGAGCACGACACCAACATCGCGCTGTCCGAGAACGTTCCCGACCGGTACCGCGCCTACGGCTGGCACGTGCAGGAGGTTGAGGGCGGCGAGAACGTCGTCGGCATCGAGGAGGCCATCGAAGCGGCGAAGGCCGTCACCGACAAGCCGTCGTTCATCTCCGTCCGCACGATCATCGGCTATCCCGCACCCACCAAGATGAACACCGGCGGCGCGCACGGATCGGCGCTGGGCGACGAAGAGGTGGCCGCCACCAAGCGCGTGCTCGGCTTCGATCCCGACAAGACCTTCGAGGTGCGCGACGAAGTCATCGAGCACACCCGCAAGTTGGTGGACCGCGGCAGGGAGGCCCACGACAAGTGGCAGCCGGGGTTCGACGCATGGGCCGAGCGCGAACCCGAACGCAAGAAGCTGCTGGATCGGCTGCTGGCCCAGGAACTGCCCGACGGCTGGGACTCCGACATCACCTACTGGGAGCCGGGTTCGAAGCCGCTGGCCACTCGGGCCGCCTTCGGCCAGGTGCTGAATGACGTCGCGCCCAAGTTGCCCGAACTCTGGGGCGGCTCGGCCGACCTGGCCGGCAGCAATAACACCACGATCAAGGACGTGAATTCGTTCGGTCCGCCCTCGATTTCGACCGAGGACTTCAAGGCGGACTGGTACGGCCGCGTGCTGCACTTCGGCATCCGCGAGCACGCGATGGGCTCGATCCTGTCCGGCATCGTGCTGCACGGGCCGACCCGTGCCTTCGGCGGCACGTTCCTGCAGTTCTCCGACTACATGCGGCCAGCGGTGCGGTTGGCCTCATTGATGGACATCGACACCATCTACGTCTGGACGCACGACTCCATCGGACTTGGTGAAGACGGGCCGACCCATCAGCCGATCGAGCACCTCGCCGCGCTGCGGGCCATCCCAAACCTGTCCGTGGTGCGGCCTGGCGATCCGAACGAGACGGCGTACGCGTGGCGCACCATCGTGGCGCGCGGCGCGGGTAGCGGGCCGGTCGGTTTCATCCTGACCCGGCAGGGCATCCCGGTACTGGAGGGCACCAGCGCCGAGGGTGTGGCCAAGGGTGGCTACGTACTCGGCGGCGGCAACCCCGCCGACGATGCCGACGTGATCATCATCGGCACCGGCTCCGAGCTTCAGCTGGCGGTCGAGGCCCGTAAGCAGTTGGCGGAGAAGGACATCGTCGCCTACGTCGTCTCGATGCCGTGCGTGGAATGGTTCGAGAGCCAGCCCAAGGTGTACCGCGACAGCGTGCTCCCGCCTGAGGTGTCGGCCCGCGTTGCTGTCGAGGCGGCCGTTGCGCAGAGCTGGCACAAACTGGTCGGCGACACCGGCGAGATCGTCTCGATCGAGCACTACGGCGAATCGGCCGACGACAAGACGTTGTTCCGCGAGTTCGGCTTCACCCCAGAGGCCGTGGTGGCCGCCGCTGAACGATCGATGGACAACTGAGAACACCAACAAGACAGCGCCAACAAAGGAGCACCGAAATGACTCAGAACCCGAACCTCGCGGCGCTGAGTGCCGCGGGCGTGTCCGTGTGGCTCGACGACCTGTCGCGTGAGCGACTGCAGACCGGCAACCTGCAGAACCTCATCGACACCCGCAGCGTCGTCGGCGTCACCACGAACCCGTCGATCTTCCAGGCCGCGCTGTCGAAGGGCACCGCCTACGACGCGCAGGTGAGCGAGCGGGCCGAGCGCGGCGCCGACGTCGACGCCACCATCCGCACCGTCACCACCGACGACGTCCGCAACGCCTGCGACGTGCTGGCCAAGGCCTACGAGGCCTCCGGAGGCGTCGACGGCCGGGTGTCCATCGAGGTGGACCCGCGGCTCGCGCACGACACCGACAAGACCATCGCCCAGGCCATCGAGTTGTGGAAGATCGTCGACCGGCCGAACCTGCTGATCAAGATCCCGGCCACCGAGGCAGGGCTGCCCGCGATCACCGCCGTGATCGCCGAGGGCATCTCGGTCAACGTCACGCTGATCTTCTCCGTCGAGCGGCACGAGGCCGTGATGGACGCCTACCTGGCGGGTCTGGAGAAGGCCAAGGAAGCCGGCCACGACCTGAGCAAGATCCACTCCGTCGCGTCGTTCTTCGTCTCCCGCGTGGACACCGAGATCGACGCCCGACTGGAGCAGATCGGCACCGACGAAGCGCTGGCGCTGCGTGGGCAGGCGGCCGTGGCCAACGCGCGGCTGGCGTACAAGGCCTACGAGGACGTGTTCGTCGGCGGCGCGCGGTTCGAGCTGCTCAAGGCTGACGGGGCGCGCGTGCAACGCCCGCTCTGGGCGTCGACGGGCGTGAAGAACCCCGACTACTCCGACACGCTGTACGTCACCGAGCTGGTGGCGCCGAACACCGTCAACACCATGCCGGAGAAGACACTGGAAGCCGTCGCCGATCACGGCGTCATCACCGGCGACACGGTCTCGGGCACGTCGGAGGCGGCGCAGGCGGTGTTCGACCAGCTGGAAGCGATCGGCATCGACCTCACCGACGTCTTCCTGGTGCTGGAGAACGAGGGCGTGGAGAAGTTCGAGAATTCTTGGCAAGAACTACTCGACGCCACTGCGGGCCAGTTGGATGCCGCCAAGAAATGAGTGACTGCAGCAGCACCCCGGCCGACTGGGTGAACCCGCTGCGGGACAAGCGCGACAAGCGGATGCCCCGCATCGCGGGACCGTGTGCAGTCGTGATCTTCGGCGTGACGGGCGATCTCGCCCGCAAGAAGCTCATGCCCGCCATCTACGACCTGGCCAACCGCGGGCTGCTGCCGCCGACGTTCGCGCTGGTTGGGTTCGCCCGGCGGGACTGGGCCGACGAGGACTTCGGCAAGGTCGTCTACGACGCGGTCAAGCAGCACGCCCGCAC
>JAVRPF010000848.1:0-5799 GCA_032162385.1 Mycobacterium sp. | reverse complement strand
GGCGTTCCTGGTCGCCGAGATGTTGCGGGACTGACTAGAACAGTCCCTGCAGATTGCTGCCAAGGGTCCACGCGCCGACGGCGACGAGCCCGGCCAGCGTGAGGACCGTGACCACCCATAACAGGGTCACCCGCCTGGCGCGCTGTCTGGCCCACTCGAACTCGTCGATCTCGATGCCTGCGAACCGATCCGGATCGTGCCGGTCTTCGTCCCGCCCGGTGTCGTCGGCGGGCGGTGCCGGACGCCAGTCGTCGGGACCGCGGGTGAATTCGCGGGTGTGCTGGCGTGGCGGCTGCGCGGTGGCCTCGGTGGTCCGTTCGGCGTGCACGCTGGCATGTTGAGCCGCGGCCGACGCGTGCTGGGCCGAGTTGCGCGGCGCGGGCACCCGGAAGGGCGGTAGCCCGAGCTCCTCGACGATCGCGGCCAGTTCGGCGCCCATGTTCTGCGCATCGGCGTACCGGTCGGCGGGGTTGCGCGCCGTCGCGCACCGCACGAGTTCGTCGAATTGCGCTGGCACGCCTGCGATCGCCGCGCTCGGCGGGGGCACGTCGTGATCCATCCGCTGGTATGCCACCGACAACGCGTTGTCGCCCTTGAACGGCGTGTCGCCGGTGAGCAGTTCGTAGGCCAGCACGCCGACCCCGTACACGTCGCTCCGCGGGACGGCATCGCCGGTGCCCACCTGCTCGGGTGACAGGTAGGCGGCGGTGCCCAGGATGACGCTGGTCGATGTGATCTTCGCCTCGGCGATCGCGCGGACCAGACCGAAGTCGGCGATCTTGACGTCGCCGTCGTCGGAGATCAGCACGTTCTCGGGCTTCACGTCGCGATGCACCAGACCGGCGCGATGGGCCACCGCGAGGCCGCTCAGCACCGGCGCCAAGACGGCGGCGACGGCGTGCGGCGGCATCGGGCCGCGCTCGTGCAGGAGTTCGCGCAGCGTGCCGCCCTCGACGAGTTCCATGACGAGAAACGGGTGGTGGGCGTCGAAGCCCTGGTCATAGACCGATACCAGGCCGGGGTCCTTCAGTCGGGCGACCGCCCGCGCCTCGCGCTGGAACCGGGTCAGGAACTGTTGGTCCTGGGCATAGCGGGAATCCATCACCTTCAGGGCCACCGGCCGGTCCAGTCGGACGTCGAGCCCGCGGTACACGGTGGACATGCCTCCCGTCGCGATCATCCCGTCCACGCGGTAGCGGCCGTCCAGTACCGTGCCGACTAGCGGGTCCGATCGCTGGCTGGTCTCCACGGCTGCATCCTAGACTCGCATCCGTGAGCACCATTCCGGCCGCCGAGGACGTTCTTGACCCCGACGAAGCCGTCTACGACCTACCCACAGTGGCGTCCCTGCTGGGCATCCCGGTCACGAAGGTGCACCACCGCCTGCGTGAACGACACCTGATCGCGGTGCGCCGCGACGGCATCACCGTGGTGCCGAAGGCCTTCTTCGACGAGACGGGACGCGTGGTCAAGCCGCTGCCCGGTCTGCTGGTGGTGCTGCACGACGGCGGTTACCACCCGACCGAGATCGTGCGGTGGCTGTTCACACCCGACCCCTCGTTGACGATCAGCCACGATGGGGACGCCGAACCGCAGCCCAACGCCCGTCCCGTCGACGCGTTGCGCTCCCATCAGGCCCGCGAGGTGGTGCGCAGGGCGCAGGCTATGGGCTACTGACGGGCTGCCGCTCTGCCGGGGGCTCCGGCGCCTCGCGAGCCTTGGCCAGTGAGTACCACGCCACCGCAGCGCAGGTCGTGGCCAGCAGCACGTGCAACCAGGAGTACATGCCGTGTGAGCCGTCGGGTTTGAAGATCACCATGATCCACGTGGAGAAACCGGCGATCACCGCGATCGCCGCCCGACTCTGCGCCAGCGCGGACAACACCGCAAGCGGCCAGGTGTAGTACCAGGGCAACGCCGCGGGGACGAACAGCACGACCACCAGCATTGCCAGCGCGATGCCGGTCAGCGCCTCGCGGTCGTCGTGGCGAAACCGCCACCACAGGAAGGGGAGTGAGGTGGCGATGATCGCGATGCCGATGATGCGGGTGGCGTCGAGAACGGCGTAGAAGCTGACCGGCAGGAGCAGGCCGCCAATGACGTTGATCAGGTTCGCGGCCGCGGTGGGCAGAGTCAACCAGTTGATGATCTTCACCGAACCGGCGAGCGCGGTCAGCCAGCCGAGACCGACGCCCGCCAGCCACGACAGCACGGCGAACACCAGGCAGAAGATCACCACCGAGGCCGCCGTCGCCGTCGCGAAGGCGGGCATCGGCCCGAGTTTCCGGCGTTGCCGCAACTGACGCATCCAGACCCAAACCATGAACGGCAGAGCGATTCCCGCGGTGGCCTTCACCGCGATCGCGATGGCGATCAGGCTGACCCCCCAGGCCGGATGGTTCGCGAACGTCAACGCGATGGCGGCCATCATCAACCCGACCATGAGCATCTCATTGTGCACGCCGCCCATCAGGTGGATGATCACCAGCGGGTTGAGCACGCAGATCCACAGTGCCGCAGCGCCGTTGGCGCCGATGTGCCGCGCCACCCGGGGCGCGGCCCAGATCAGCATCACCAGACCGGGCAGCATGCACAGCCGTAGCAGCATGGTTCCGGCGACCACGTCGTTCCCGACCACCATGGTGACGAACTTGGCGACCAGGATGAACGCCGGACCGTAGGGTGCGGTGGTCGTGGTCCAGATCGGACTCACGTTGTCCAGCAACGAGTTCGGATTGTCGATCGGTCCCACGATGTAGGGGTCGAGGCCGTCGCGAAGCAGCGCCCCCTGCGCCAGGTAGGAGTAGGTGTCGCGGCTGAAAACCGGCACGCTGAGCAGCAGCGGCGCCAGCCAGAAGCCCGTCGTCGCCACCATCGTGTACTCGGTAGCAGTACGGTTCACTACGCGGCGTCCCAGCCACAGCCATGACACCAGCATCAGCGCCACGCCGCCCCACAGCAGCACCGATGACACCACCAGGCCATGGCCGAACCGCAGCCAGGACAGGTGCAGCGACTCGAGCAGCGGGTCGTGCAGTCGGGTGCTGCCCGCGCCGAGACCGCCAAGGGTGATCAGCACGGCACCCAGGAAGCCGAGCAGGGCGGGACGGGCCTCCGGCGACATCGCGAATGCCACAAGGCGCGAAAAGCCGACGGCCAACCCGGATCTCGGGTCGCGCGTCGACGTCGGGGTAGTCATGCTCCTTAGGCGGACCGGTTGGACGCCCGTCCGGCGAGCTCGGCCAGGCCGGCCTTGGCATGCACGTCGATCGGTGCGGCGGTCAGCACTTCCAGCGCTCGTCGGGTGAGCATGTCGATGTGGCCCTCGACCGCGGCCAGCGCCCCGACCGACTCGATCACCAGGCACAGTTCGTGCACCTGCGGGTCGGTCAGCACCGTGCCGATCGAGGTGCGCAACAGCTTCGCGGCCGTCGGATCGCTCTTCTCGGCGCGCTCGATGGCCTCGGCCAGCAGCACGGTGCGCTTGCCAGACCGCAGGTCGTCACCGGACGGCTTGCCGGTCACCGCCGGGTCGCCGAACACCCCGAGCACGTCGTCGCGAAGCTGGAAGGCCACCCCGAGGTCGGTGCCGAGCTCGTGGAACGTCGCCTGCACGTCGGGCCGGTCCGCAGCGGCGGCGGCGCCCAGCTGCAGTGGGCGGGAGATCGTGTACGAGGCCGTCTTGTAGGTGTTGACGGTCATCGCCGACGCCACCGACTCGGCACCGCTGGCCTCGGCGACGATGTCGAGGTACTGGCCGCCGAGCACCTCGGTCCGGATGTCGGCCCAGACGCGCTGTACGCGGCGATGCGCGTCCAGCGGCAGATCGACGGTGGCGACGATGTCGTCGGCCCATACCAACGACAGGTCGCCGAGCAGGATGGCCGCGGACAGGCCGAACTGGTCGGGTGACCCGTGCCAGTTCCGCTCCCGATGACGGTCGGCGAACAACCGGTGCACGGTGGGTAAGCCGCGCCGCGTCGCCGACGCGTCGATGACGTCGTCGTGCACCAGCGCGCAGGCGTGCAGCAGTTCCAGAGCGGCGAACAGGCGCAGGACGTCCGGGCCGGCCGTGTCGTCGGGGGACACCGCGCGCCAACCCCAGTACGCGAACGCGGGGCGCAGCCGTTTGCCCCCGCGCAGGACGAATTCCTGGAGGGCGGCGGTCAGCTCGGCGTATTCGGAGCCAATGTAGTCGGCGCCGCGTCGGCGCTCGCGGAGATAGTCCCGCAGTTGATCGGTGACGGCGCCCGCCAGCTCGACGGCCGACGGTGCAGCTGCATCCACGCTCAGCGGGCGCCCCTTTCCTTACCCCGGGAGTGCATTCAGAGTAGAGCCTGCCAGGCCGTTCGGAGCAACTCAGGGCGTAGGTGCGTCAGCGCGGTGGTTCGTGCGGATCCGCAAGCACGGGACTGCGGTCTCTGCTCATCCACGCGACCCCTGCGACGATGCCTGCCACCAGGAACGCCGCGAAGCCGAGCCAGAGCGCCGCGCCCGTGAACGAGCGGGCACTCGGGTCGGTGTAGCGCGCCTGGGCGCTCATGGTGCTCACCACGCCGGGCCGCAGCTTCCATTCGACGACGTCCGAGGAAATCTGGTCGCCGTTGGTCGACGTCACCTCGCCGGGGAACGACACGCTCAGCGACACGTCGGCGTCCGGGTCATTCAGCGACGTCAGGTCGGCACGCCCGTCGAGGATCACCAGGTCACCGGCGCGTCGTAGGGAGATGTCGACACCGGCCGCGTCGCGGTTCATGTTCGCCAGCTGGGGGAGTTCGGCGAAGGTCAGGTCGGAGAAGACCGCCTGGGTGCCGACGAAGTCGTCGCGCTGGTAGTTCGAGACGGACACCTTGTTGCTGAACGGCAGCGTGTTGAGGAGCTGCGGCCCCTTGTCGTTGTCGTTGCGCGGTTTGGCGGCCGCGATGATCTGGCCGGACACCCGGTCATCGGGCGACACCGTGATCGACGCCCGCACCCGCACGCAGCCCACGGCCATTGGGACGATCAGCAAAAGCAAGAACAGGGCCAGCACCCGGTTGCGGCGCGGCGTGCGGCGTGGGGTTCGGCTCCGGCGGTCGGGCACCCGGTCATCGTGCCAGACCCGTGGAGGGCAGGAGCGAAGCGACCGGGGAATGTCGTGGAGGGCAGGAGCGAAGCGACCGGGGAATGTCACAGTTAGAGCGGCAGTGACCGGCCGAGAATGGCGAACGCCCTCGGGTCGCCTGCGAAGTGGTAGCCGCGGATCACGTCGGTGAACCCGAGCCGGCGGTACAGCCGCCACGCGCGGTTGGACTCACCGTTGATCTCCGGCGTGGAGAGCAAGACGTGCGATTCCCCGCGTCCGGTGAGCAGCTGTCGGGCCAGGGCTTCGCCAAGGCCCCGGCCCTGGGCGTGGGGATGAATGTGCAGCTCGGTGAGCTCGAAGTAGCTGGTCATCAGCTCAGCGATGTGTGAGCTGTCGGTTCCGCCGCGCTGCAGGCCTGCGACCACCTGTTGCTGCCACCACTGATCGGGTGCGCCGCAGTAGCCGTAGGCGATCCCGAGCATGGGAGCCTCGGTCAGTTTTTCGGCGTCGGCATGGGCCGCGTCGACGGCGGCCACCGCCTTCCAGCCCCGCCTGCGGGTGTGTTCCAGCCACATCGACGCACGTTGCTCTTCGGTGCCGCGCGGGTACCGCATCGCGTCGACATAGACGCCGAGCGCGTCGCCGAGGCGCCTGGCCATGTCGCCTGGCGACAGTTCGATGAGAAACGTCGACAACCCTTGGTGCCCCTCGCGGTCTGGAGTGCGGAGTCGATG
>JAVRPF010000847.1:0-3397 GCA_032162385.1 Mycobacterium sp. | reverse complement strand
GGGTGAACATCAGGTCGACGCCGATGGAGCGGAACGTCTCCTTCTGCTCCCCTTCCGGCAGGCTGAGCGCGTCGGGCGCCTTCGCCAGCACCTGTGCGGCGATGTCGGCGATGTAGTCGCCGGCGTAACCGTCCTCCGGCGTCGGCTCGCCCTTGGCGGCGGCGATCAGCGAGTTGGTGAACCGGTCGATCTGAGCGCCGTGGTCGTTGAAGTAGTACTCGCGGACCACGCCTGCGCCCTGGGTGGCCAGCAGCCGGCCGAGCGCATCGCCAACGGCGGCCCAGCGGGTTCCGCCGATGTGGATGGGTCCGGTCGGGTTGGCCGAGACGAACTCGAGGTTGATGTTCTTGCCCGCCAGCTCGGCGGAGCCGCCGTAACCGGCGCCGGCGGACAGCACGTTGTCGACGACGACGGCCTGGGCCGACGCCTCGATGCGCAGGTTGACGAAGCCAGGACCGGCCACCTCGGCCGCGGTGATGCCCGGGCTTGCGGCCAGTGCCCCGGCCAGCCAACCGGCCAGCTCGCGCGGGTTCACGCCGACCTTCTTGCCGAGTTGCAGGGCCAGGTTGGTGGCATAATCGCCGTGCTCGGGATTGCGGGGCCGCTCGACCGTCACGGTCGCAGGCAGCGCCGCGGTGTCGAGGCCGTGCTCGGCCAGGACCGCGGCGGCGGTGGTCTTGAGCAGCTCTGCCAGGTCGGCGGGGGTCACGGAGGTCCATCCTATGGTCTGGGGTGGTCACGCCCCGAATCGTTTAAGGCGGGCAGGAGCGCAGCGACCGGGGAGTCGTCGCGAGCAGCAGCGCAGCGACTCGGGGTGTGATCGGCACGGCCACCATGCGTTAGGCTGTCGAGGCCCAACGGCGCACCGGTTTCACCTTTGCGCCCCCGTAGCTCAGGGGATAGAGCGTCTGCCTCCGGAGCAGAAGGCCGCAGGTTCGATTCCTGCCGGGGGCACCAGTATTTATGCAGGTCAGAGCCTTTCTGGGCTTGGCCAGAACTCACGTGCTATCCGCGTGCTATCCGATTCGGTCGCGACCTCTACTTTCCGTTCGTCCACAACGAACGGAAGACCAACCAAGGGAAGGCCCCGGCGACTGCAGACACAGCCCCGAGGAATGGCCGAACCTACGAAGGAGATTCGGCAATGTCCGAGAATACGCGCACCCAGCTGGACCCGATGTCCCGCAAGTGCCCGGTCTGCGCCGCCGGGACCAACCAACCCTGCCGCACCCGCGGTGATCGCGAGGCGAAGTATCCGCATGTACGAAGACTGTGCCTCGTCGATGAGTGGGTGCAGCAGCGAGCGTTGAGGCGAGCGCTGCCTATACGTGCTTTGTGCTGCGAATGCGGGAACCTGCGAACTGTGAGCGCGGATTATCGGCGTCGCGCCGACAACCTGAGTTTTGATGACAATCTCCATCCATTGGGATGGAGATGCACCAGGACGCTGAAGTGCTCGATCTGCCGCGCCCCGATCCGGCATGCGGTCCTGCGCGACGATGACAGCGACCGCCCGGAGTTCCGAGACATTGCCGAAACCCGCCAGCACTTGCGGGCCGGAGGGGGTGCATGACCTGCGTCTGATCAGTTGGTTGGATTCGAGATCCGACCAAGCGGGTCACATCTGAAATGCGACCCCTCGGCCCGTCACCACTCCGGTGGCGGGCCGAATGGGACGGTATAGACTGAGGCATCAGTTGACTGCGACGAGGTTGCGCCGAACGTCTCCTGAAGGCAATGAATGGTCAACCCTCGCGTTAAGTAGCAGCGCCCGCCACACATCGCTGCGTGCACGCCGTCATCGTTGAGCGACAGTGTGCATTGCGGAACCCGAGCTGGCCTGGACCCTGCCCCTCGGCCTGAAATGGCTCAAGACCTGTCAAGGTCGGCGGCCGAGCAGGGCGGACTGCAACAACGTGATCATCCCGTCCGGGAAGAAGACGTTGTGCCAACCAAAGAACCCGGGCGAGATGACACAATTCTCGACCGGCCCCTCACAACCGATGACAATCACGCCGCCACCAACGGCCAAGCAGTCGGCGCGCTCGACAAGGCGCTCCTGGGCGGAGCACCGCAACGAGTCGGACGATTCGAATACCACTACGACAGCGACACCTGGACATGGTCAGACACCGTCGCTCGCCTCCACGGCTACGAACCCGGCGAAGTCGAACCGACCACCGAACTCGTATTGAGTCACAAGCATCCCGACGACCTCGCCCAGGTCATGGGGCTCCTAAAGCAGTCGGCGGCACCGTTCGGCAGCCGCCACCGCATCCGCACGACGACCGGAGACATCCGCAACGTGGTGGTCGTCGGCGACGCGGTCACCGACGCGGACGGCCGGATCACTGCCACCAGCGGCTTCTACGTCGACATCACCGAATCCTTCAACACCGATCTTCAAAATTCGGTCACCAACGAGCTACAGGTCATCGTCCCTCACCGAGAGATCATCGAACAGGCCAAAGGCATGCTGATGGTGACCTACCAACTCAGCGCAGACGCAGCGTTCGGGATCCTGAAATGGCGATCGCAAGAACACAACGTCAAGCTCGCAACAATCGCCGAGAATCTCGTCACTGACTTGCCTGCCCTACTGCGCGGCCACGCTGCGCTGCGTGCACCTGTCGACCATTACCTGATGACCCTCGCACCACTAGACAGGGAGCCGAACCACAGCTAGCGGATGCCGGCGGCGCCGTGCAGTAAAGTGATGTGGCCGCCGCCGTGGCCGGCGCAAACCGTGTGACCCACAAGCGACCGGTTCGGTCCAAGCCGATGACCCATCGGGCAGTGCGTCGGCGCTCGGACTACCCACGTGCCCGCGGTCGTCCGAACGAGATCGCCGATCATGAGGCCGACGGTAGTCCGCGGCGCAGACGAGCATTGGCCCATCACCACTCTCCGGTGACGGGCCGAACTGCGTAGACGTTTCGCCCACGCAGGCCGTCGAGCTGCCAACACCGGGTTGTGCCCGTCACAGCCACCTACACCGCAGACGACACCGGAAATATGGCATTCAACATCTCGGTCAAGTTCGTCGGTTCGGACAACCGGACCTACAACGATCGCTGCGGAGTCATCCGCGCCCCTTGGACGACGTCGGCGAGCTGTACAAAGGCGGCGTAGCCGAGGGAAACGTATGCGTGGCTATTCCGGCCGGTGCCGGAGGACTCTGGACTGTGTCTACCGGGTTCGGTGGTAAGCCCCTCTTCTTCGTCGAGAAGTAACCCAACTCCGAAGGTCCGACCCCGGGGGCCGGGAAGGTGTTGACCGTCTACGGGGATGACGACCACGGGTTGGTGAATCGTCATCGGGGTTGCCGATGACCTTTCTGATCAGTTCGGTTCGTCTGCACCGCCAACGTGCCGACGAAGGCGTACGCCGAGATGTC
>JAVRPF010000846.1:0-2800 GCA_032162385.1 Mycobacterium sp. | reverse complement strand
CCCCCGGTACGCAGCACGTAGGAGCACACCAAGATCTCGCCGCGCTGGAACAGCAGCTGCGCGACGCCTTGGACCTGCCCGCGCGTCGGGCCGCCGGTGGCCGGCGACACCTGCATCGTGAACAGCGCCTGAGCCTGGTACTGCGACAAGTACACGATCTTGTCGATCGAGGTCAGCTGGACCTGCGAGAACTGCTTGCGAAACGCGTCGCTGCTCAACTTGGCCAGGGCCTGGTCGGACCGCCGGTCGCGCACGCCGTCGTACAGGCCGCATAGCGCGTTGCGGGCGATCTCGTCGGTGTTGCGGCTCTCGAGCGCGTCCAGGTAGCCCTGAACCGCCGTTTTGGCCGATGCTTCGGAGAACGCGGCACCGGTGTTGGCCCCATTGGTGCGGACCCCGTACACAATCGCCGCCGTCATCGCGGCTACCAGTGCGATAGCCACCAGAATCCCGATGATCAACCGCCGCGGTGACCGCCGTTTCGGGTAGCCAGGTGGTACCCGGGGCCCGGGATATGCGCCCGGCGCCGGGTCGTTGGTTGATCTGGGTGCGAAGCCCGCGTCGCCGGCCGGGGGTTCGTGCGGGAAGTCGACCGCCTGGGGCTCGTGATACGGCACGGGTCCGTCGCCGCCGACAGCGTGGTTCGGCGAGTGCGGACCGCCCATTGTGGTTCTCCTACGGTGGTTGACGGGACCACGAGCGGGCACCGCCCGCGTATTCGGTCCCGGCGACTTGAGTGAGTTCCCTAGGCAGGCTAGCGCACCACCTTTCGCCGACTGCGGACGCAACGGGGTCGACCTCGAGGTCGAAACGCTTGAGTAGGCTTAGACGGGCTTACCAATGAAGGGTGGAGATTTCGTGACGATCGCGGTGACTGGTTCGATTGCGACCGACAATCTGATGCGTTTTCCCGGCCGGTTTTCCGAGCACCTGCTGGCCGAGCATCTGCAGAAGGTTTCGCTGAGCTTCCTGGTTGACGACCTGGTGATTCATCGTGGCGGCGTGGCGGGCAACATCGCCTTCGCCATCGGCGTGCTGGGTGGTGACGTCGCGCTGGTCGGCGCGGCCGGCGACGACTTCGGCGAATACCGCGAATGGCTGGAGCGCCACGGGGTCAACTGCGAGAACGTGCTGATCTCCAAGACCGCGCACACCGCCCGCTTCACCTGCACCACCGACGAGGACATGGCCCAGATCGCCTCGTTCTATCCCGGCGCCATGTCGGAGGCCCGCAACATCAAGCTCGCTGACGTCGTGTCGTCGGTGGGCAAGCCGGATCTGGTCATCATCGGGGCCAACGACCCTGACGCGATGGTGGTGCACACCGAGGAGTGCCGGAAGCTCGGCTTGGCTTTCGCCGCCGACCCGTCCCAGCAGCTACCCCGCCTGTCCGGGGACGAGATCAACAAGCTGATCGACGGGGCGGCCTACTTGTTCACCAACGACTACGAGTGGGAGCTGCTGCTCAATAAGACTGGCTGGTCAGAGGCCGATGTGCTGGGGAAGGTCGACCTGCGGGTGACCACGCTCGGCGCCAAGGGCGTGGACATCGTGGATCGCGACGGCACCACCACACACGTCGGCGTGGTGCCCGAGAACAGCCAGACCGACCCCACCGGGGTCGGCGACGCGTTCCGGGCCGGCTTCCTCACCGGGCGCAGCGCCGGGCTGAGCCTGGAGCGCGCCGCGCAGCTGGGCTCGCTGGTGGCGGTGCTGGTGCTGGAGTCGACCGGCACGCAGGAGTGGAAGTGGGACCGCGAGGTCGCCAAGAGCCGGTTGGCGGATGCCTACGGCGACGAGGCGGCCGCCGAGATCGCTGCGGTGCTGACCTAGCCGCGGTGCTGACCTGGCCGCCGATCCGGCCGAGTGTGAACTCACGGCGTTGAGTGTGAGATGAGGGCGGGAATTCCGCGAATACTGCGCCCAGAATTCACGCTCAACGCCCTCGCCGCACGCTAGAGCTGCACCGGGTACTGCGGTTCGCCGATCTGGGGCACCACGCTGTGCTCGACGAAGATCGCGTGCCAGAGCATGAAGATCAGCACCGTCCATAGCCGGCGGCTGTGATCGCTGATGCCGTTGCGGTGTTCGTCGAGCAACCGGCGCACCGCGGCGACGTCGACCAGATGACCGGCCTGCGAGGAGTCGACCGTCGCGTAGGCCCACTCCAGCAGCTCGCCGGCGCGCAGCCAATGCCGGATGGGAACCGGGAACCCGAGTTTGGGCCGGTGCAGCACATGCGCGGGGACGATGGGTTCCAACGCTCGGCGCAGCGCGTACTTGGTGGTCGTGCGGGTGATCTTCGCCTCCACGGACAACCGGGACGCGACAGCGAACACCTCCGGGTCCAGGAACGGCACCCGTAGCTCCAGGGAGTTGGCCATCGTCATCTTGTCCGCCTTCACCAGGATGTCGCCGCGCAGCCAGGTGAACAGGTCGACGTGCTGCATGCGGGCCACCGGATCCCAACCCCGAGATTCGGCGTAAACCGGCGCCGTCACATCGGTGTGAGTCCACTCCGGGCGGAAGCCGGGCAGCACCGCCCGCAACTGGTCGTCGGAGAAGCTGCGGGCGTTGCCGTAGTAGCGCTGCTCGAGCGTGAGCGAACCGCGGTGCAGCAGACTCTTGCCGCGAAGACCTTCGGGCAGCGGTTTACTCATCTTGCCCACCGAACGGCGCAGCGGCCCGGGAAGGTAGTTGAACGGTCTGAGCGACAACGGTTCCCGATAGATCGTGTAGCCGCCGAACAGTTCGTCAGCGCCCTCCCCGGAGAGCACCACTTTGACGTGTTTGCGCGCCT
>JAVRPF010000845.1:0-4448 GCA_032162385.1 Mycobacterium sp. | reverse complement strand
GCCACCACGGCGCGCCGCGCCAGCAGGCCGTCGAGCGCCAGCCACGACAGGTCGTAGCGGACGTGCAGGCGGTCCAGCCGGTTCGCGGTCTGAAAGGCCCAGACGCCGCCGACGAGCAGCACCACGGCCAGAAAGCCGAGCGTGATCACCAAGAGCCAGGTAATCAACTAATCCCCCAAGTCGCTTCGCTCCTGCCCGCCGAACCGGCCACCTGAACCTTCGCCCCCGCGCCGGCGACCGTCTCGTATACCCGCAGGATCTGTTGGGCCACCACCGACCAGTCGTAGCGGCGGACGACCTTCGCCGCGGCCTCGACGTAGCGCTCGCGGACCACGTCGTTGGACAGCATCTCGATCAACGCCGAAGCGAGCGCCGCCGAATCGTCGACGGGCACCAATCGGCCCGCGGCACCGTCCTCGAGGACCCTGCGGAACGCATCGAGGTCGCTGGCCACCACGGCGGTGCCTGCGGCCATGGCCTCGACCAGCACGATGCCGAAGCTCTCGCCGCCGGTGTTCGGGGCGCAGTACACGTCGGCGCTGCGCATCGCCGAGGCCTTCGCGGCGTCGTCGACCAGCCCGAGGAAGCGCAGATGCCCGTCGAGTGCGCCGGCCTCCTCCGTCAGCTCCTCCTCGTCGCCGCGCCCGACGACGAGCACCTCGACGTCGGGAAGTGCTTGCACCAGTGCGGGCAGCGCGCCGAGCAGGACGGACATCCCCTTGCGTGGTTCGTCGAAGCGGCCGAGGAACAGCACGGACCTGCCGGGCCGCGGGTAGCCGTCGAGCTTCGGCGCCGCGGCGAACGAGTCCACGTCCACGCCGTTGGGGATCTCGACGGCGTCGGAGCCCAGCGCCTCCATCTGCCAGCGCCTGGCCAGGTCAGACACCGCGATGCGGCCCACGATCTTCTCGTGCCAGGGACGCAGGATGCCTTGAAAGACGCTGAGCGTCAACGACTTCGTGGTCGACGTGTGGAACGTCGCGACGATCGGTCCCTCGGCGATCATCAACGCCAGCATCGACAGGCTCGGCGCATTGGGCTCGTGCAGGTGCAGCACGTCGAAGTCACCGTCGACCAGCCACTTCTTCACCTTGCGGTGGGTGGCCGGGCCGAACCGCAGCCGCGCGACCGACCCGTTGTACCGAATCGGGACGGCCTTGCCGCCGGAGACGACGTAGTCCGGCACCGAGGCGTCGGGCGACGACGGGGCGAGCACACTGACCTCGTGTCCGTAGCCCCGCATCACCTCGGCGAGTTGCAGCACGTGCGCCTGGACGCCGCCGGGTACGTCGAATGAGTACGGGCAGACCATCCCGATGCGCATCAGGACGCCCCGGCTTCGTTCCCCGCGAGCCGCGCCCGGCGTTCGTCGGACAGGTCGGCGATCCACTGGGGCTGCAGCATGTGCCAGTCGGCGGGATGGGCGGCGATGTTGGCGGCGAACTGATCGGCCAGCGCCTGCGTGATCACGTCGACGTCACCCGACGAGGTGTCCAGCGGCGGATGGATGGTGGTCACCGTCACGTCGGGCTCGAACCAGGGGTGCGCCGGAAGCAACGCGGCACCCGTCGCCAGCGCCAGCTTGGCCGGCCCCGCGGGTAGCAGGGTGGGCTCGCCGAAGAAGTCGACCTGCACCCCCGACCGGGTCAGGTCGCGATCGGACATCAGACAGACCAGGCCGTTGTTGCGGAGGCGCTCGGCCAGGATCTCGAAAGGCGGTCGCCCTCCACCGGTCAGCGGCAAGACCTCGAAACCCAGGCTCTCGCGGTAGTCGATGAACCGGTTGTACAACGACTCGGGCTTGAGCCGCTCGGCGACGGTGGCGAACTCGCCGTAGGTATTGGTGAGCCACACCCCGGACATGTCCCAGTTGCCGCTGTGTGGAAGAGCCAGTAACGCGCCACGGCCGGCCTCCAGCGCGGCCGCTACGTTCTCGCTGCCCTGCACGGACTCGTTCAGTCGGCGGGCCAGCACCTGGTGATCCATCGAGGGCAACCGGAATGCCTCCCGCCAGTATCGGGCGTAGGAGGCCAGCGAAGCACGAATCAGGCTGCCCGGCACCTCGGTGGGCGGCACCCCGATCACCCTGGCGAGGTTCTTGCGCAGTTGGTCCGGTCCGCCGCCGCGGGATGCGTACCACGCACCGGCCTCGAAGGCGTTGCGGGCGGCGAACTCCGGCATGGCGCGCACCACCCGCCAGGCCGCGCCATAGCCCAGATCGGCCAGCTGAGCGGTCAGCGGAATCTTGAACCCGCGCACGCTCGGCAGACTTGCCGACGGCGTGCTCACGCTTCGCTCGCTTCGTCTGCCGAATCGGCAGGCGGCTGGGGCGCCGTCTTGGTCTCCATGGGCTCCATCGCACCCGCCGAGGTTCGCACGGTGTGCACTCGCTGACCCAACGTCACCAGGCTGGTCACGGCCAGCAACCACATCGCGACGTGCACCAACCACGGCACGTGCAGCAACGGCACCCCCGACAGCCCCGCCCCGATCAGCACGATGAGCAGCCGCTCGGGCCGCTCGATCATCCCGCCACCGCCCTTGAGGCCGTTGGCCTCGGCGCGGGCCTTGATGTAGGAGACCACCTGTGAGGTGACCAGACAGATCATCGTGGCCACCACCAACGAGGTGCAGTGCATGCCGAACGCGGCCCACCACAGCAGGCCGCAGAAGATCGCGCCGTCGGCGATCCGGTCGCAGGTGGCGTCCAGCACCCCGCCGAACCTGGTGCCGAAACCGCGTTCACGCGCCATCGCCCCGTCGAGCATGTCGGCCAGGGCGAACACTCCCACCGCGAAGGCGCCCCACCAGAGTTGCCCGATGGGGAACAGCGTCAGCGCCGAGATGACCGTTCCTGCGGTGCCGATGATGGTGATGCTGTCCGGGGTGAGCCCGGTGCGCAGCGCGGCCTTCGCCACCGGCCTGCTGAGCTTCGCGTAGGCCGCCCGGGTGAGCAGGTAGTAGTCGCTCACGGCAGCCTCACCCACGCGTTGGCCAGCAACTGGCGGGTGTCGCGTAGCAACTGCGGAATGATCTTGGAGCCGCCGATGATGGTGATGAAGTTCGCGTCGCCGCCCCAGCGCGGCACGACGTGCATGTGCAGATGCTCGGCGAGCGATCCCCCGGCCGAGGTGCCGAGGTTGAGCCCGACGTTGAAGCCGTGCGGCCGGGACACACCCTTCATCACACGAATCGCCTTCTGCGTGAAGGCCATCAGCTCGGCGCTCTCCGCGACAGTGAGGTCCTCGAGCTCAGCCACCCGCCGGTAGGGCACCACCATCAGGTGCCCCGGGTTGTACGGGTAGAGGTTCAACACTGCGTAGACGAGCGCGCCGCGGGCGACCATGAGTCCGTCCTCGTCCGACATGTTGGGGATGTCGGTGAACGGTTCGGACGACTTCGTCGAGCCGGTCTTGATCGCATCGGCGATGTAGGTCATCCGGTGCGGCGTCCACAGCCGTTGCAGGTGGTCGGCCTCGCCGACGCCGTGATCGACGATGTCGTGGCCGTCGTTCGATGTCACCTCATCCGTCACGTCGGCGCGCCCACCTCGAGCAGTTCCGCCGTGGGAGCAGCGTTCTCGCGCCGGGCGATCCACTCCGCGATGGCCTCGACCGCGACGTCGCGAGAGACCCCGTTGATCTGTGTCCGGTCGGCGAACCGGTAGCTGACCGCGCCTGCCTCTACGTCGCGGTCGCCCGCGAGCAGCATGAAGGGCACTTTCTGGTTGGTCTGGTTGACGATCTTCTTCGCCATCCGATCGTCGCTGGTGTCGACCTCGGCCCGGATGCCCCTCGCCTTCAGTTGCGCGGCAACGCCTTCCAGATACTCGACGTGTGCGTCGGCGACCGGAATCCCCACCACCTGGACCGGCGCCAGCCAGGCCGGGAAGGCACCCGCGTAGTGCTCGGTGAGGATGCCGAAGAACCGCTCGATCGAGCCGAACAGTGCGCGGTGGATCATCACCGGTCGCTGACGGCGGCCATCGGCGGCGGTGTACTCCAGCTCGAAGCGCTCAGGGAAGTTGAAGTCCAGCTGGATCGTCGACATCTGCCAACTGCGTCCGAGTGCGTCGCGGGCCTGCACCGAGATCTTCGGGCCGTAGAACGCCGCGCCGCCCGGGTCGGGCACCAACTCGAGGCCCGACGCCTCCGCAACCTCGGCCAGTGTGCTGGTGGCTTCCTCCCACACCTCATCGGGGCCGACGAACTTGTTGGGGTCCTTGGTCGACAGCTCCAGGAAGAAATCCTCGAGCCCGTAGTCGCCGAGCAGATCGAGCACGAACCGCAGCAACGACGAGAGCTCGTCGCGCATCTGCTCCCGCGTGCAGTAGATGTGCGAGTCGTCCATCGTGAACCCGCGCGCCCTGGTCAACCCGTGCACCACGCCCGACTTCTCGTACCGGTAGACGGTGCCGAACTCGAAGAGCCGCAACGGAAGTTCGCGAT
>JAVRPF010000844.1:0-16023 GCA_032162385.1 Mycobacterium sp. | reverse complement strand
GCGAGGTGCGCGACGGCGCAGCGCCCGTCGTCACGGGCCAGTACCGCAGCGGCGACGTCCGCCACATCGTCGCCGACCCCGCCAACGCGGCTGACGTGCTGGGATTCCGGGCCGCCGTCGACTGGCGTGACGGGTTGGCGGACTTCGCGTTCGCCCCGCTGCGCGGGTAGCGATACTGGCGGTGTGAAACCAGGCATCTGTGAGCAGTTCGGCATCGACTTCCCGCTCTTCGCGTTCAGCCATTGCCGTGACGTCGTCGCCGCCGTCACCAATGCCGGCGGTTTCGGGGTGCTCGGCGCGACGGCGTACACCCCGGAGCAGCTAGATCGGGAGCTGTCCTGGATTGACGACCACGTGCACGGCAAGCCCTACGGCGCCGACATCATCGTGCCCGCCAAGTTCGAGGGCAAGGGCGAGAACCTGTCCCGGACTCAACTGGTGGACCGGATCCCGAACGAGTACCGGGAGTTCGTCGGCACGCTGTTGAGCGTGCACGACATCGAGCCGGAGAGCTCGCCGCGGCTCGGTGGTTCATCGCTGACCGGCGACACCGGCCGCGAGCTGCTCGACGTGGCGATGAGTCACCCCATCAAGCTGATCGCGAACGCGCTCGGCGTGCCGCCCGACTACATGATCGAGGCAGGCCGCGAAGGCGGCGTCCCCGTCGCCGCACTGGTCGGCGCCAAGGAGCACGCCGTGAAGCAGGTCGCCGCGGGCGTCGACCTGATCGTCGCGCAGGGCACCGAGGCGGGCGGCCACTGCGGCGAAGTGACGACGCTGGTACTCATACCGGAGGTCTTGGAAGCGCTGGCGGCCATCGGCAGCTCAACTCCCGTGCTGGCCGCGGGCGGCATCGTCACCGGCAGGCAGATGGCCGCCGCCGTCGCGATGGGCGCCGCCGGCGCATGGACGGGGTCGGTCTGGCTGACCACCGAGGAGGCCGAGACCGCTCCGCACACGGTGCAGAAGATGCTCGCCGCGACGTCGCGGGACACCGTGCGGTCGGCGGGCCGCACGGGTAAGCCGTCGCGCCAACTGGTTTCGGACTGGACCGATGCGTGGCTGCCGCACTCCGACGGTCACCAGCCGCTGCCGCTGCCGTTGCAGTCGATGTTGTGCGAGCCGGTGCTGCGCCGGGTTGACGCGCTGGCCACGCAGGGGCATCCCGGGGCGCAGGCGCTGGCGACGTACTTCGTCGGCCAGGGCGTCGGGCTGATGAACAAGGTGAAGCCGGCACGCGACGTCGTGCTCGAGTTCATCGAGGACTATCTGGCGGCCGCCGAGCGCCTCAGCGGTTCGTTGCCCGATTGAGCGCGCCGACTGCCCCAGAACGCGTTCAGATAGCACTGGCGGTCATCGCTACTCGCACTTCTTCGCCGCCAGCGCTATCTCAACGTCAGAGGGGCCCGCTACTCCTCGCCGGCCAGCGGCAGCCGCACCTCGAACCGGGCACCGTTCGCGAGGTTGTACGCCGACACCGTGCCGTGGTGGGCCTGCACCAGGCCCGCGGCGATCGCCAGGCCCAGCCCCGATCCGCTGGGCAGGGAGGAGTCGGCGCGCGGCACGCGACCGTTCGAGCCGCGGTAGGCGATGTCGAACACCCGCGCCAGATCGGCGTCGTCGATCCCGACGCCGGTGTCGTCGACGCGGGCCCATGCACCGCTGTCGTCGGCCCCGACCGCGAGGTCCACCGTGCCCCCGTCGGGGGTGTGGGCGATCGCGTTGGCGACGAGGTTGGACAGCACCCGGACCAGCGCGCGGTCGCTGCCGATCACCCGCACCGGCGTGGGCGGCAGATGGGCGCGCAACGCGACGCCCGACCGTTCGGCGGTGATGCGGTGCGCGGACAGCACGTCGTCGACGACCTCGTCGAGTGCCACCATGTCGAAGGCGGGTTGGATCGCGCCCGCGTTGATCTTCGACATCTCGAACAGGTCGTCCACCATCTCGGACAGCCGAATGGTTTCCTGCTCGATGTGCTTGGCGTGGCCGCGCACCTCGTCGTCGGCCACGACGCCGTCGCCGATCGCCTCGGCCACCGCGCGGATGCCGGCCAGCGGTGTGCGCAGGTCGTGGCTGACGAACGCGACGAGTTGCCGCCGCGACTGCTCCGCGGCCTGCTCGGACTCGCGGATGTCCTGCTCCCACACGGTGCGCCGGGCCTGATAGCGGGCCAGCATGACGGCGGCGGGAATGGTCACCACGGACACGATGACGAGCACCACGATGATGGCGTCGAATCGCTGTGTGAACATGAATCCGCTGGCCCCGAGCACGCCCGTGAAGGTGGCCACCGTCGGGATCAGCACCAGCACCACCATGCTGACGGCCAGCGACCACGACCGCGCCAACCGGATCAGGATCGCGCCTGCGAGCACCACCGGTACCGAGCACGCCAAAGCCAGCCCGATGATCTCCCACAGGTCATTCGTCGGCAACCGGGGTCTCGCTCCACATGTAACCCTTGCCCCACACCGTCTGCACCCGGTGCTCGTCGCCGAGCTTGGACCGCAGCCGCTTCACGTGCACGGTCACGGTCGACAGATCGCCGAAGTCCCACTGCCACACCTGCTTCAGGAGCTCGTCCCGGCTGAACACGATGCCGCGGTGGGTGACCAGGAACAGCAGCAGATCGAACTCGCGGTTGGTCAGGCTGACGGCCTGACTCTTGATGGTCACCGAACGCGCCGCCGCCGACACGGTCAGCCCATCGAGGGAGACGACCACCTTCGCCTCCGCAGGCGACGGATTGCGCCTCATGACCGAGCGGACTCGCAGGGCCAGTTCGCGCGGGCTGAACGGCTTGGTCAGGTAGTCGTCGGCGCCGGCTTCGAGCCCGGCGATCCTGTCGGCTTCCTCGCCGAGTGCGGTCAGCAGGATCACCGGCATGGTGTAGCCACCCCGCTCGCGCAATGTGCGGCAGAGCGTCAGACCGTTCCTGCCCGGCATCATCACGTCGAGGACGGCGACGTCGATCGGCTCCGAATCCAGTAGCCGAAGTGCCTCGTCGCCGTCGCGGGCGACGAGGACTTCGAGGCCGTCGCGCTCCAGGTATCGCCGCACCACGTCACGGACGACGGTTTCGTCGTCGGCGATCAGGACGCGCGTCATCGTCTCCCACATTATCGTCGCGGCTCCGCAACCTGCGCGGACGTCATGGATTGGTCAGGCCTTCAGCCTGATTTCCCACTTTCGAACTGACTAATCTCGATCTGGTGAGCGGATGTCGGGTCACCGTCGTGCTGCCTTGTCTGAACGAGGCCGCATCCCTTCCCGCCGTGCTGGCAGACTTGCCGGCCGGCTACCTGGCACTCGTGGTCGACAACAACAGCACCGACGGCACCGCCGATGTCGCCCGACGGTGCGGCGCCCGGGTCGTTGGCGAGGCTCAATCCGGATACGGGGCCGCCGTGCACACAGGCATAGTGGCGGCGTCGACGCCGATCGTGGCGGTGCTCGACGGCGACGGGTCCATGAATCCTCGGGATCTGCCGCGGTTCGTCGCGGAACTCGATCGCGGCGCCGACATGGCCGTCGGCAGACGACGGCCGACTGCGGGGGTGCGCTGGCCGTGGCACGCCCGGCTGGGGAACGCGGCAGTGTGCTGGCGGTTGCGCACCCGCCATGGCCTTGCCGTGCACGACATCGCGCCCATGCGGGTCGCTCGGCGCGAGGCGGTGCTGGCACTCGGCGTCACCGACCGCCGATCCGGGTATCCGCTGGAACTGCTGGTTCGGGCCGCCGCCGCGAACTGGGTAGTGGTCGAGCACGACGTCGCGTATGGGCCACGTACCGGTGGAAAGTCCAAGGTCAGCGGTTCTGCCCGGGGCAGTTTGATTGCGGCCCTCGACTTCTGGCGGGCGATCTCGTGATACCGGTGGCGCTGCTGGTGGTGGCCAAGGCGCCGGTGCCCGGGCTGGCGAAGACGCGGCTGGCGGCCAGCATCGGGGAGTCCGCGGCGGCCGACTATGCCGCCGCCGCGCTGTTGGACACCTTGGACGCCATCGCTGGTGCTCCGGTCGCGGCGCGCATCGTGGCGCTCACCGGAGATCTCGCCGCCGCCAGCCGAAGCGCCGAGATCGAAAGCCGACTGACCGACTTCACCGTGGTCGAGCAGCGCGGCGCGGGCTTCGCCGACCGGTTGGCCAACGCCCACGCCGACGCCGCGGCCGCCGCGGGTGGACTGCCCGTCCTGCAGATCGGGATGGACACCCCTCAGGTGACCGCGGACCTCCTCGCCGCATGCGCGACCACGCTGTGCGGCGTCGATGCGGTGCTGGGGATGGCGCGCGACGGTGGCTGGTGGGTCTTGGGCGTCACCGATCCGGCGATGGCGGAATGCCTGCGCGAAGTGGCGATGTCGCAACCGGACACCGGCGCGGTAACGCTGCGCGCGCTCCGCGACACGGGAGTAGACGTGCAGCTGGTTTCCGAGTTGGCCGACGTGGACACCATCGACGACATCGACGTCGTCGGCCGGGCGTGCCTGCCCGGCAGTCGATTTCATCAGCTCACCGTGGCAGAAGGAGCATGACGTGCTGGGAAATCTCTACGATCAGGCGCTGACCGGTGAGCGATGTTGGCTCCGCCACGCGGATGGCAGCGTGCACGGCCTCCCGGTGCACAGCTGGCTGGGGCGGCGGCGATCCGACCACGGCTTCGACCAGGCGATGGTCGGGCTGTGTGACGGACCAACGATCGACCTCGGCTGTGGTCCGGGACGTCTGGTCGCCAACCTGGTTGCGCGCGGAGTGCCCGCGCTGGGCATCGATCAATCGGCCACCGCGGTGGAAATGGCCCGCCGCAACGGGGCGCCCGCGCTGCGCCGCGACGTCTTCGGGCCGTTGCCGGGTGCCGGCCGATGGTCGACGGTGTTGCTGGCCGACGGCAACGTCGGGATCGGCGGCGATCCGTGGCGCGTGCTGTTCCGGGCGGGCGAGCTGTTGCGCGCGGGCGGTCAATGCGTCACCGAATTCGACTGCGCGACAGCGGGTGTGCAGGAGCGATGGGTGCGGCTCGAGTCGGCGCGCACCATCGGACCGTGGTTCCGGTGGGCGTCGGTCGGAGTCGACGCCGCCCGCCGGCTGGCCAGTGACGTCGGCCTGACCATCACGACCATCCACACTGTCGGGAATCGGGCGCTGGCCACCCTGGCGGTGACGTGAAGCCCTCATCGCTGCGCGGCACGGCCGTCACCGCGCGGATCGGTCTGGCTCTCGGCGTGGCGGTCGCCGCATGTTTCCTGACCGGTCTGATCAGCCACTTCATCCAGCACCCGCAGCCGTGGTTCTTCTGGCCCACCCGCCCGGTCTGGCTGTACCGGGTGACTCAGGGACTGCACGTGATCTCCGGGATCGCGGCGATACCGCTACTCGTGGTCAAGCTGTGGTCGGTGTGGCCCAAGCTGTTCCAACGGCCGATCCTCGGTGGCCCGGTCCGGGCGCTCGAGCGCCTGTCGATTCTCGTCCTGGTGGCGTCGATGCTCTTCCAGCTCAGCACCGGCCTGCTCAACACGGCGCAGTGGTACGCGTTCGAGTTCTTCTTCACCACCAGCCACTACGCGATGGCCTGGGTCGCGGCCGGCGCGGTCGTCGTGCACGTCGGCGTCAAACTGCCGGTGATCCGTCGCGCGCTTGGCGAACCGCTCGACGAGCCGGCGGCGGGCGCGTCCGTCGGCCCGACTCGGCGCTCCGTGCTCGTCGGCACGGGCCTGGCGGTCGCGCTGGCGACGGTCGTCACCGCCGGGCAGACAATCCCGTGGCTGCGTCGAGTCTCGGTGCTGGCGCCGCGTCCGGTGAAGGGCCGCAAGGAGTTCCGGTGAACCGCTCGGCGGTCGCTGCCGGCGTGCTGCGCAGCGCCCGGTCGCCGCAGTACCGGCTCGCCGTCACCCACGGGTCGACGACGCGCGCGTTCACGATCGCCGACCTCGCGGCGATGCCGCAGGCCACCCGCCAGTTGCCCATCTCGTGCGTGGAGGGGTGGAGCGCCAACGCCGAGTGGACCGGCGTGGTGCTTGCCGACCTCGTCGCCGCCGTCGGCGCATCACCGGATTCCGACGTGCGGATGATCTCGCTGGAGCCTCCGGGGCCGTACTCGCGGACGGTCCTACCGGCCCGGCATGCCCGCGACTCGCAGACCCTGATCGCGTTGCGGCTCAACGGCGAAGTGCTCGACCTCGACCACGGGTATCCGTGCCGCCTGATCGCACCGACGAGGCCCGGTGTGTTGCAGACGAAGTGGCTGTCGCGGATCGAGGTGGTCTAGTGCGGGTGGTCTTGATCATCCTGGGAACCGCGATCGGCGGCTACGGCGCCGTGCTGTTGTGGGACAACTCGTTCGAGGTCATCGTGCGAATCGCGGTGTGGGCGGTCGCGGCGCGGTGCTGCACGACTTCGTGTTCGCGCCACTGTGCGTAGCCCTGGGGTTCACGGGCCGGCGACTCATCCGCGGACGATGGTGGACGCCCGTGACGGTGGCGGGGCTGTGCACCGTCGTGCTGGGGTTGCTCGCCATCCCGGTCTTCGCCAAGCCGGGCCTGCGGCCCGACAACATGACGGTGCTGAATCGCGATTACCCGCTGGGACTTCTGCTTTCGATTACCGTCGTGTGGGCGTGCGTGCCGCTCTACTACATGGTCGCCCGGCTGCTACCAGTTCGTCAGGATGAAGTGGTTGAGCGCCAGGGCGCCGAGGACGTTGGCGGCCAGCCACCAGCGGTGTGACCGTGCGGGCAGCAGCGCGGGGACGGCCGTCAGCCAGATCATGAACGGCAACCAGATGCGTTCGGTTTCGGCCTTGCTCAGCATGCTCAGGTCCGCGCAGAGGATCGCCAGCAGCGCTGCCAGCACCACCAGATGCAGCCCCGAGCGTCGCTTGATCGCCGCGACGTCGAAGGCCCTGGCGACCCCGGCGACGCTGCCAAGTCCGATGGCGCACACCACCGAAGCCAGGTTCGCCCACGACCAGTACTGGAACGGACGGTTGAGCGCGATGCCCTGCCAGTAGCGTTCCTGGACGAGGGTGGAGCCGTCAAACCACCAGAAGCCGGCGGCGGCGAACAGCGCGACCACGGCAAGCGCGACGGGCGCCGCGGGGATTAGCGCCCGCAGAGCCGAGCGGAGGTCCTTGGCGGCGATCAATACGGCGACGGAGGGTATCGCGATGAGGCCGAGCCCGTAGTTGAGGAAGATCGCCCAGCCCAGCGCCAGGCCGGCACCGGCGCCTGCGAGCAGCGAGAGGCGCGTCATTCCGCGCGCCGCGACCGCCAGCAGGGCGATGCCCCAGGCCGCGACGCCGGCGAAGTAGCCGTCGGCCGATACCGCGATCCAGATGGCGGTCGGCGCCACCGCGACGAACGGGGCGGCCAGTCGCGCCGTCGCCTCGTCGGACAGCGCCCGCACCGCCACGACGATGGCCGCTGCGGAGCTGGAGCCCACCAGCAGCACGAAGGTCGCCGCCCAGGCGCCACCGCCCAGCCCGATGCGGTCCAGCCACACGAACGTCAGCAGGGCGCCCGGCGGATGGCCCGACACGTGGGTGATCCACGAATTGGGCTGGAAGTCGAGGATCCTGCTCGCGAACGTCCGGACGGCCTCGGGGATGTCGGTGATGGTCGGCACCTGCCGCAGGTACTCGTTCCGCGCCGCGAGCCGGCCTGCGAAGCCGCGCTGCCAGCCGTCGATCATCGCCAGCGAGAACGCCCACCCGCACGCCGTCGCCCACGTCACCCAGGGCACTGCCCGCCACGGCAGGCGGCGCGCCACGGACTGGCCGCAGAGCACCGCGGCGACGCCGATGACGATCGCCGCAACGGTGCCCCATCCGACGTGAGCGTTCCACCAGCCGAAGATGGGCGCGGTCTGGGCGAAGTTGCGGATCTGCTGGGGCGTGCTGTTGATCAGCGGCGTCACGATGCCGAGGTGCAGGTGCGGCACCACGAACGCCGCGACCACCAGTGTGACCGCCAGCGCGACGGCGACGATCTCGCGGGCGTATTGGCGGCCGGAGGACGTCACGCCTATCCACACTATTGCGTCGCGGTGATCACCCCGCGGCGTCGCGGAGCAGCGTCAGCACCGCCTCGTCGAGGTCTTCGGCGACCACCGACGCCGCATGGCCTGCGTACAGCGCGATCGCGCTGGCCACCCGGTCGTAGGACAGCGTCACACCGTCGGGCCCTTCGACGACCAGGATCGTCACCGGAGCGTAAGACCCCGCGTCGCGCACCGTCGCCGTCATTCTGCTCATCGTGACCGGGTTGCCCGCGATGATCCGCAGGATCCGAGCGCTGCGGTCCGGGTCGCGGACGGCCAGGACCGCGCCGAGGTCGAGGCTCATGAACTCGATCAGCCCACTGCTGCCCGTCACGGGTTCGACGACGGCGTCGAAATCGTAGCGATTTCCGGCCGCACCCCACCGGCGGACGAGTCCGCCGAAGTCGCTCACCCTGCCGAGCCCGGCGTACACCGCCGCGACGACGTCGTCGAACTCCTCCGTGCTGGTGATGGTGACGCGACGAATCTCGACCGACGACTCGGACTCCTGGTTCATTGCCGTCATGCCCTCACGCCCTGTCGCGCCACTCGATCATCTTCTCCAGGGTGCTGAAGTCGTAACCGGCTGCGGTGGGATGGATCTCGGTGGTGAACAGGGTGACACCGGCGTCTCGGTATGCGTCGCCGTCCTGTGCATTCTCCCAGACCGACGACCGCTCGATGTCGGAGTCGTTGCGGCCGTTGGCCGTTGCGAGCTCGCCGACGGTCCTGCTGGCCGCGATGAACTGATCGATCGGCAGGAACGTGTGCCAGATGTCGGCGTGCCGGGCCACCGCGGGCAAGGTGCGCTTGACACCCGAACCCCCGATCAGGATCGGGATGTCGCGCACGGGCAGCGGTGTCAGGTTCTGCAGGCGGTACTCTATGCGCTGCAGGCCCTCGTCGAACAGGTCCATCCGCGACTTGACCGTGCCGAAGTCGTAACCGTATGTGGTGTAGTCTTTTTCGTACCATCCCGCGCCAAGGCCGAGGATGAGGCGACCGCCGCTGATGTGGTCCACGGTGCGGGCCATGTCGGCAAGCAGTTCCGGATTGCGGTACCCGATGCCGGTGACCAGCAGGCCGATCTCGGCGCGGGACGTGATCTCACCCCAGGTCGCCAGAGCGGTCCACCCCTCGAAGTTGTTCACGTCCGGCTGGACTTCGGCGAGCACCGGTTTGGCGTCGACGATTCCCTCCATGGCCGGCGCGTGGAAGTGGTCGTAGCCGAAGATCACGTCGGCGCCGAGCTCCTCGGCGTGGAGGACGGCCGCGCGCCACCTGCGATAGTCGGGCGCTCCGCCGGGCCACAGTTGAACGCCGACGCGGACGAGTCGAGTCATGTAGTGCTCCTTCGTGGGTCGATGGCCATATGGGGGACAAGTCTTCATCTGTACTGTTTATTCCAGAACGGCGTACACTGACCTCGTGCCCCGCCCACGCAAGTTCGACGAAGACACGGTGGTGGCGGCCGCGCGAGACCGGTTCTGGAACGGCGGTTACGCCGCGACGTCCGTCGACGACCTCACCGTCGCCACCGGACTCGGCAAGGGCAGCCTCTACGGCGCCTTCGGCGACAAGCACGCACTGTTCCTGCGCACTCTCGACGGGTACTGCGTCGATGCGATGGACCGGGTGGCCGAGCAGCTGCGGCGGCCCGGCGTTTCCGCCTGCGACCGCCTCGTCGGGCATGTCCGCACGATGGTCGCTGACATCGTGGCCGATTCCGATCGCCGGGGCTGCATGATGGCCAAGAGCTCGGCCGAACTCGGCGCTGAGGACACCGACGTCGATCGTGTGGTCAGCGAGTCGCTGACCCGGTGGCGGGGCGACCTCGTCGAGTGCATCGCGGAGGCTCAGCGTGACGGAACGGTGCGCGCCGACGCCGATCCCGAAGCGCTCGCCACCACGCTTCTCGGTCTGATTCGAGGGTTCGAGGCATTGCGCAAGGGCGGCACCGAGCCGGCCCAGATCGCGGCCGCCGCCGAGCAGGCACTCGCGCTCGTCGTGGGCTGACCGTCAGGTCTTCTCGTCGACGTCCGCGTCCAGCAGCGGGCCGCGTTCTTCCTCGAGGGCGTCGCCGCGCGCGGATGGGTCTGGTGCGATCAGCACGCGCACGAAGCTATTGAAGAACGCGATCGTGGGCACGGCCAAAAGCGCGCCGACGATTCCTGCGAGCACGCTGCCCGCCGTGATGCCGAGCACCACGGCAAGGGGATGTATCGACACCGCCCGGCCCATCACCAGCGGTTGGAGCACGTGCGCCTCCAGCTGCATCACCGCGATGATCAGGCCGAGGGTGATGGCCGCGAAGATGAAGCCCTTCGCGAGCAGCGCGACGATGACGGCCAGGAACCCCGAAAGCAACGCACCCACCAACGGTATGAACGCGCCGAGGAAGACCAAGGATGCGAGCGGCAGCGCCAACGGGATCCCCATGATTGCCAAGCCGATTCCGATGCCGAGAGCGTCGACGAGGGCGACCAGGAACGTGGCGCGCGCGTAGCCCGCGAGCGAGTGGAATCCGGCCGCGCCTGCCTCTCGGACGCGCGACCGGGCGTCGACGGGCACGGCCTGGGTGACGAACTGCCAGATGTGGCGGCCACCGAGAAGGAAGAAGACGAGCGTGAAGAAGGTGAGCAGCGCGGCGGTGACGATCTCGGCGACCGTCCCGGCGGTGGACAGCGCACCGCTGGTCAATTGGGCCTGATGTTCGTTCAGTGACTGGATCACGGAGTCGCCGGCGCGGTTGATCTGGTCCCGGCTGAGGTGGGCCGGACCGTCGATCAGCCAGTTGCGCAGGGTGTCGATGCTGTTCGTGACCTGCTCGACCAGTCCCGGCAGGCCCTCGACGAACTGGCTGATGACGAAGGCGAGAATGCCCACGAAGGCTGTCAGGCCCAGAACCACCACGAAGGCCACGGCGCCGCCGCGGGCCGCGCCATATCGATCGAGGAAGTCGACCCCTGGCAACAGCATTGCCGCCAGCATCATGGCCAGCGCGACCGGAACGACGACGAGCCCGAACCGACGCATCACCTCGAATACGACGACGGCCGCGGCGAGGATCACCAGCAGTCGCCAGGACCATTCCGCGGCACGTCGTACGAGTGGATTTACCGACTCGGCGTCATGCACTAGAACCAGACTTTTCTGCCTCCGACGGGCCGTCCGACAGCACCCAGGATCCACAACACCACGCCGATGACCAGCAGGATTCCACCGATGGTGTACAGGATAGACATGCCGGTGAAGTAGCCGATGAGGAGCAGGATCACACCGAGGACGATCATCGTTTCTCCGATCATTCGAGGAAGACCGTTCTTCCGTGGGAGAGAATTACCGATCCCGTAAGTTCCAAACCGCGTGCGCGCGGAATACTTCGGACGCCCGCCGGCCTCTGTTATGTACTGTTCGGCACATAACACCCAGATCTGACCGCCCCACCGGCGCGAGCGTGCGTGTCCGCTGCGCGACACGCCGCTTTTGGTCGGCAGTCTGCGCACCCTCGCGGCCTAGTAGAGGATCTTTCGCATGTTGTCCTCGTTGTAGTACTCCTTGAGCTGCTCGTCGCTCATGTCCGGCTTGATGGCCTTGGCGAGCTGCGCGATGCTCGGCACGGCGGTGGGGTTCCACGTCCCCGGCTTCCACGCGTCGGACCGCAGAAACGCCTTGGCGCAGTGGAAGAACACCTCCTCGACGGCGATCTCCAAGGCGAGGATGGGCCGCTTGCCGTCCACGACCATCGCGTCGAAGTAGTCGGCGTCGGCCAGGATTCGCGCGGTGCCGTTGATCCGCAGGGTGTCACCGCGCCCAGGGATCAGGAACACCGCGCCGACGTGGGGCCGCTGCAGCACGTTGAGGTACCCGTCCACCCGCTTGTTGCCTGGCCGCTCCGGGATGGCGATCGTGGTGCCGTCGACGATGTGGACGAAGCCCGGCGGGTCGCCCTTCGGGGAGACATCGACCCGGCCCTCGGCGTCGGTGGTGGCGACGAACCCTAGCGGCGAGTGCGCGAGCCAGTCCTGCTGGGCTTCGGACAGGCTGCACTTCACCTTGTTGGCGACGGCGGGAACGGGCTGCCCGACGATCGCGCGGAGGTCTTCGACGGTGGTCACTTCACGACGCATGGCCTACATCATGCGCCGGAGCCGAACCTCGCGGCGAGCGCTTTTCGGTCCAGCTTGCCGATGCCGCGGCGGGGCAGCTCGTCGACGACGTGCACCTCCCGCGGAGCGGCGGTGGCGTCGAGGGTCCCGGCCACGTGTGCGCGCAGCTCGGCCAGCGACGGCGCCGCCGAGAACTCGGCCACCACGATGGCGGCCGAGACCCGCTGCCCGAGCCGCTCGTCGGGGACGCCGAACACGGCACAGTCCGCGATCGCGGGATGGGTGGCGAGCGCGGCTTCCACGAGTTGCGGCAGTACGGTCAGGCCGCCGGTACTGATCGCGTCGTCGACTCGGCCCAGCACCCGCAGCACACCCGAATCATCCAGGGCGCCAATGTCGTCGGTGCGGAACCACCCCGGTTCGATGAACGGATCGGGGTCCACCGGATTGCGGTAGCCCTTGGCCACCGTCTCGCCGCCAAGCACGACGCGACCGTCGTCGATGCGTACCTCTACCCCGTCGAGCGGCACGCCGTCGTATACGCAACCGCCTGCGGTCTCGCTCATGCCGTACGTGCGCACCACCGAGATGCCCGCGGCGGCTGCCCTTTCGGCGACCGTTGCCGGCATCGGCCCGCCGCCGATCAGCACCGCGTCCAGCTCGGCCAGCGCCCCGGTGGCGCCCGCGTCACGCAGCGCGTTGTCCAACTGCACGGCCACCAGCGAGGCGTACCGCCGTCCGCTGCCCAATGCCGCGATGGCGGTTGGTAATTCACCGACGTCGAAGCTCGGCGGGATGGCCACGGGAGTGGTGCCTGCCAGCGCGCTGCGCACCAGCACCTGCAGGCCGGCGACGTGGTGGGGCGGCAGCGCCAGCAGCCAGCTGCCCGGACCGCCCAGCCTGTCGTGGGTGGCCGAGGCGCTGGCTACCAGTGCGGCAGCGGTCAGCATCGCGCCCTTCGGCACTCCCGTCGTGCCCGAAGTCGATACCACGATCGCGATGTCGTCGTCGATCTCCTCGCCGACCCGCAGCGACGTGATCAGCAGTTCGGCCTGGCGTTCGTCGTCGGCAGGCACCGGCAGCATCGCCGGCTCCTGGCCGTCGAGCACTCCCTCCAACGCCGTCAGAAGCGACAGCGTCGACGGGAGGTCCGGAATGACGAGCGCGCGAAGTGGAGCTATGCGGAGCCCGTCTCGTCCGCCGCATCACGCGGGTCGTCGAGCGGCCAACCCTTGGCGGCCAGCCGCTGCCGCACCCGTTCGATGTCGTCGGGCCTCGGCAGTTCGTCGGTCATCTGCGTGATCAGCACGCCGATGTCGACGTGGTCGAACTCGCCGCGGTCGATCAGGCCCTGCGCGACGGTCTTGACCTCGTCGTTGGAGAGCCGCGGGGTCAGCAACGCCAGCAGTGGCACCCGGTCGGGACCCGGCACGCCTTCGGGGTAGCCGGCGTTCAGCCACGCCACGATCTTGGCGAGAAATCCGTTCATAACCTCAACTTCCGCACGGGGGGCTGGCCGGGCTGCTGCATCGCCACGGGCGAGGGTTCGTGCGATCTTACTTCTTGTGCGGCGCGCCGAGGAGGTACAGGCCGGTGTTGTGAGCGATGAAGTCGCGGGCAATGAACAGCACTCCGATGATCACCGCGGCAAACACGATGGCGAAGAGGATCCAGCTCAGCGCGTTGAGCATCGGGTTCTTCTGGGCGGGCGCGCCGTCATGGGAGACGACTCCAACGCCCTCCGCGTTGAGTCGCACCCCGATCGAGAACAACGCCGGGAGTCCGGCGCCGATGATCAGTCCGGCGACGATGATCTGAAAGACAGCGGTGGGGTTGATCCAGCCATTCACGATATTTGGCCTTTCGGTCTTGGGTTCGGATGGCTCAGACGGCCGGGGTGGACTCGGCCTTGGGGGCGGGAGCCTTCTCGCTGGTGCCCGCGGTGAGGCTGCCTTCCCATTCGTCGTTGACGTTCTTGCTGTCGATCGGCGCCTTGCGGGACTGCAGCCAGATGGCTCCGGCCACTGCGACCAGCAGCAGGAAGCCCACTGCCGCACCGGCGTAGCCGCCGATGAAGTGGGTGATGTAGAAGGTGACGGCACCGACAATGGCCGCCGACGGCAGGGTGATCAGCCAGGCGGCCGCCATCCGGCCGGCCACGCCCCAGCGAACCTCGGCGCCTGGCTTGCCCACGCCGCTGCCCAGGATCGAGCCGGTGGCGACGTGCGTGGTGGACAGCGAATAGCCGAAGTGGCTCGACAGCAGAATGATTGCGGCCGAAGAGGTCTCGGCTGCCATCCCCTGCGGGGACTTGATCTCGACCAGGCCCTTGCCCAGGGTGCGGATGACGCGCCAGCCGCCGAGGTAGGTGCCCGCCGCGATGGCCGCGGCGCAGGACAGGATGACCCAGAACGGCGGGAGGGTCGCGGTCTTGCTTGCGGCGCCGTAGGAAATCAGGGCGAGGAAGATGACGCCCATCGTCTTCTGCGCGTCATTGGTGCCGTGCGCCAGCGAAACCAGCGACGCCGACCCGATCTGGCCGTAGCGGAAACCCCTGTCGGTGCGCGCCTCGGGAACTCCCTTGACCGCCCGGTACACCAGCCATGTTCCGACGGTCGCGACCAGCCCGGCGATGAACGGAGCCAGCATCGCGGGAATGAGGACCGTGGAGACCAGACCCTTCCAAATCACGCCGTGGCCGCCGACCGCGGCGAGCATGGCGCCGACGATGCCGCCGATGAGGGCGTGCGAGGAGCTGGACGGGATGCCCAGCAGCCAGGTGAGCAGGTTCCAGACGATTCCGCCGACGAGCCCGGCGAACACGATCTCCAGTGTCACCAGGCCGGCGTCGACCAGACCCTTGGCGATCGTCGCCGCGACGGCGGTGGACAGGAAGGCGCCGACCAGGTTCAGCGAGGCCGACAGGGTTACTGCCGTCTTGGGCCCGAGGGCGCCGCTGGCAATCGAGGTTGCCATGGCGTTGCCGGTGTCGTGAAAGCCGTTCGTGAAGTCGAATGCGAGCGCAGTTACGACCACGATGATCAGGAGAAAGAGCTGAAGGTCCACGTCGAAGATTGTTGCCTTTGCTCAAGTCTGCTGTAAAACCGATCCGCAAAGAATTTGCAGGTCAGCGCCGATTGGTCGCGGGATGTTCGCCGTCCGTTAACCTCTGCTGTCGCGCCTCAACGGATGCGTCTCCGGAACCTGGACGAAAATCAGGGTGACTCCGTCAGGATCGGTCACGTGCATTTCGTGCAAACCCCACGGTTCGCGCTGGGCTTCGCGGGCGATCGGCACGCTTCGGGACTCCAGTTCGGCCTGGGTGACGTACACGTCGCGGACCTGAAGCCACAGGGCGCCGGGGAAGATGCCCGGCCCGGCGGGCATGCCGTGCCCGGCGAGCTCGATCAGCGACTGGCCCGCGTAGAAGACCGTGCCCCCGACGTACTCGCGGGCGATCGCCAAGCCGATGGCGTCGCGGTAGAAGATCAGCGACCTCTCGTAGTCGGCCGGCCGGAACAGCACCCGGCTGGCCAGGATCTCCATGCTCTCGGTTCTAACACGAGGTGCGGTTCACGCAGGCATAACGCTCCGCGTGCTACGGCCTCTTTCTACGTCGGGGCCGTATCTGGATGCTGCGTACCCGAAATATGGCATGGCTAACCTAAGTAGCTAGGTGCTGGGTTGCACCCGCTGGCGCTTCATGACGGCGTCGACGGCCGCCGGGGCGAAGCTGTTCACGGCGTGCGCGGTGACGGCCATGCGCGGGGCGATCCGCACCGGCCTGGTGCGCGCCGCGGTCACCATCCAGTCGGCGGCCTCGTCGGCAGTCAGCCCTGGCAGCCCGTCATACGCCCTGGTCGGCGCGATCATCGGCGTCTT
>JAVRPF010000843.1:0-3925 GCA_032162385.1 Mycobacterium sp. | reverse complement strand
TCCAAGGCGTTGTGAAGGTAGGCGAGGTACTGGATTTCCGGTATCGGGAGCAGCCCCGACACCCCAGCGCCGAGAGCGAGACCCAGGATGGACTGCTCGTCGAGCAGGGTGTCGAACACCCGCGCCGAACTTGTCTTGTTGAGCAGTCCGCGAGTGACGCCGTACACACCGCCCTTACGGGCGACGTCTTCTCCGAAGATCAGCGCCTCGGGGTAGCGGAGCAGGACATCCTGCAGCGCGCGATTGATCGCGAGCGCGACCGTCAGCGGTGAATCGTCGTGCGGCTCAGCCGTCGTGACGCCTTCCAAGGAAGCGGCGACAGCGTCGTCGAGGCTCGCCCGAAGTGGTGTCATCACGGCCGACGGGCTGTCGAGCTGCGCGAGTTCGCTGACTTCGCTGGCGAGATCGAGGACCTCGGCACGCTTGCCCTCGTAGCGCTCGAGCACCTCCGCCGCGGTCAGGTAGCCGCGGTTGATCAACAGTTTGGCGGTGCGCACCAACGGGTCTCGCTCGTAGTCGGCAGCGATCTCGTCGGGTCGACGATAGGCCGGCTCGAAGTCGGAGCCGGCGTGCCCCATGAGCCGGACCATGCCCAGGTGCAGGAACGCCGGACGCCGGTGGGTCCGCACCCACGACACGGCGGCCGTTGCGGCGTCGAATGTCGCCGCCAGATCGGCGCCGTCAGCGGCGAAGTACTCGAGACCTGCCCTGTGCCCGTAGGTCGTAGCGATCCATCCTGACGGCGTCTTGACGCTGATGCCGATCCCGTTGTCTTCGCAGACGAACAGCAGCGGCATGGGCAGGCCTTGGTAGGCGGCGTGCAGGGCGCCGTTGATGGCGCCGACCGCCGTGGAGTGGTTCGCCGAGGCGTCACCGAAGCTGCACACCGTCACCGCGTCCTCGGGCCAGGGACAGGCGACGCCGAGCTTCTTGGCCCGGGCGATCGAGAACGCGACGCCGAGCGCCCGCGGAAGGTGGGAGGCGATGGTCGAGGTCTGCGGAATGATGTTCAGGTCGTGGCGGCCGAATACCTTGTGCCGCCCGCCCGCGATCGGTTCTTCGGTGGCCGCGACCAGCCCGAGTAGAACGTCGCGCAGGGCGTCGCGTCCGCCGACTTGCCGAGCGCGGGCGAGGAAGAAGCCGCCCGAACGATAGTGCAGCAGCGCCGGATCGGTGTGCCGCAGCGCGGCCGCGACCGCGGCGTTGCCCTCGTGCCCTGAGGAGCCGATCGTGTAGTAGCCCTTGCCGTGCGATCGCAGCCAGCGTGCCGCGAGGTCGAGGTGGCGGCTGCCGAGTTGGGCATCGAATAGGGCCAGACAGCTGCCCACCGTGAGCGCCGAGCCCTCCCGCAGTGCATCGGATTCACCTCGCACGTGCTCGGGCGCACGATCCGTCATCGCCGATATGGTCGCCGCGAAGTAATCGTCGATGGCTTCGGCCATGGGGTCTACCTGCCCGCCCGGTAGCCGCCGACGATCGTGCGGACGAACGTCATGATCTGTCCCGCCCCGGTCCCATCCTCGTCTTGGTCCGGGTCATAGATCGCGATGCCGGCGCCAACGCACGAACCGGAATCGAGCATGGCGCGCACCAGGTCGGTGAGCTGGTCCCAGGTGAGACCACCCGGCTCGTCCTCGACATCGGGTAGCCCCTGCGCCGGGAACTCGAGGTGATCCAGCATGCCACGGGGTGGTGGTCGAAGGCGTCCAGCAGTCCCGCATCCCGCAGCGCCCACCGCCGCGCGCGCCTGATTGCCGCTGCGCCCGTAGCCGTCGAACGGAACGCCGATCAAGTCGATCTCGGCCACCAGCCTCACCCCTCCATGACGATTGCGTTGTCGCCGGAGCCGGGCAGCGGCATGTCAGACGAGGTCAATGGCGTCCGCGATGGAATCCAGCACCCGGCTTGGCCGGAACGGATACCGCTCGATGTCACCGATCTTCGTCGACCCGGTGAGCACCAGGATGGTCTCGAGGCCGGCCTCGATACCCGCGACGACGTCGGTGTCCATCCGATCGCCGACCATGATGGTGTTCTCCGAGTGCGCCTCGATGCGGTTGAGCGCGCTCCGGAACATCATCGGGTTCGGCTTGCCGACGAAGTACGGCTCCCGCCCGGTGGCCTTCGTGATGAGCGCCGCAACCGACCCGGTGGCGGGCGTCGGTCCTTCGGCCGACGGCCCGGTGACGTCGGGGTTGGTGGCGATGAAGCGTGCGCCGTCGCCGATGAGCCGGATGGCCTTGGTGATCGCCTCGAATGAGTAGGTCCGGGTCTCCCCGAGCACCACGAAGTCGGGCCCGGTATCTGTCAGGGTGTACCCGATCTCGTGCAACGCGGTGGTCAGGCCCGCCTCGCCGATGACGTACGCCGAGCCGCCGGGCAACTGGTCGTGCAGGAATGTGGAGGTGGCCAGAGCCGACGTCCAAATCGAGGTCTCGGGCACCTCGAGGCCGGACCGCAGCAGACGCGCGGCCAGGTCACGCGGGGTGAAGATCGAGTTGTTGGTCAGCACCAGGAACGGGCGCTTCTTATCAGTGAGCCGCTGCAGGAATTCGGCAGCGCCGGGCAGAGCACGTTCCTCGTGGACCAGGACGCCGTCCATGTCGGTCAGCCAGCATTGTGGGGTCGAGCGCACGGTGTCAGTCTCTCAAGCCACCCCGGTCCGGCGTCAGCGAACCACCACAGAGGACGGTATCCGCGGCGCACCGAGCACGTCTCGATGCGACGGTGGCTGGCGGCCGTCCCCGTCGGCGATGCCGTACCGCGTCGCGAGTTCCGCGCCGATCAGCGTTTGGCCGCTGAGCTCGGTAAGCGCGGGATCCGAGTACAGCGCGTCGATCACCCTTCCGGTGAACTCGGGGGTCTCCGCGTGCTCGGCGGTCTTGGCCAAGGCCTCGGGATGCCCATCGAACGCGCGGCGCAGCTTCTCGGTCAACAGGATCCCCATCCAGACCGACACCGTGCAGACGCCGCTGCCGTCGAAGTCCACTGCCATGTCGGCTGCCAGCTTGTCGATTCCGGCCTTCTGCGCTCCGTAGGCGGGGCCGTGCATGTAGCACACCGACCCCGGTGACGAGGTGAAGGCGATCAAGCCACGACCCTGCTCGACCATCAGCGGCGCGGCAAACCAGGACGCCACGTACGCCGACCTCAGCCCGACGTCGAGGACGTCGGCGAGGGCAAGTGGCTTCTCCCAGAACGGCTTCGGATTAGTCAGGTCGTCGTGGATCGCGGCGGCGTTGTTGACCAAGAGGTCCAGTCGACCGCACTCGTTGGCCACCCGCTCGAAAAGCGCGCCGACGGCGTCGTCGTCACGGTGGTCGACCCGCACGGGAATCGCGCCGTCCCCTGGGTCGGTCACCGTTCGGCCCGTCACGTACACCCGCCACCCGGTCGTGCGGAGCGCGGCCGCTATGCCGCGACCCGCGCCACGACTCGCCCCGGTCACCACTGCGACGGGCAGTTGCTCTTCGGTCACACCATGACGCTACGAGACGACGCCGTTCGCCCGCCTGGGTACGGGTCTATATGAATCGTTGATAGTCGGAGATTCAGGCAAGAGGGCGCTACCGACAAGTCACCACCAGGGACTTTGCCAATTTTCCAGCGTCCGTAGGGTACGAAGTGAATTCTTCATAGTTTCACTCTCGAGTCGAGGAGCGCTGACGAGCAGGCGAGTCGTGGTGGCCGGTTGTAGCGCCCTTCCGAGGAGACGTGTATCTGGCCCAGTCGCTGCACCGCAACCTGCAGCAGAATTCCGGCCGGCCGGCCACGATCTACCGCGACCGTGTCCGCACGGTGGCCGAGTCGGCTGACCGGGTCGCCCGCCTTACCGGTGCGCTGAGCGGGTTGGGCGTGCACCGGGGCGATCGCGTGGGCATACTCGCGCTGAACTCCGACCGCTACTACGAGTAATTCTACGCGG
>JAVRPF010000842.1:0-2968 GCA_032162385.1 Mycobacterium sp. | reverse complement strand
GGATCCGACCGGACCTGACCGGCATCAGGCACGGTCGAACTCGGCGTCGATGACGTCATCGTCATTGGCGCCGCCAGTGCCACTGCCGCCGCTTGCTCCGGCTGCCCCGGAGCCGCCACGGGCGGCGGCGTCGGCGCCGCCGGCAGCTGAGCTGGCGCTGAGCGCCGCGGTGGCCTGTGCGAGCTCGCCCGTCAACGACCGGACCCGGTCCAGGGGCGCCTCCTCGGCGACCGCCTGGCGGGCATCGGCGATCAGCATCTCGGCGCGTGCCTTCTCGTGGACAGGCGCATTGTCACCGAGCTCGGCGAGCCGCCGTTCCAACTGGTAGGCGGCGCTGTCGAGCTCGTTGCGCGCATCGATCTGCTGGCGTAGCTGCTGGTCCTCCGTCCGGTTGCTCTCCGCCTCGGCGAGCATCCGCTCCACCTCTGACTGGTCCAGGTTGGAGCTTTGACTGATCGTGATGCCCTGCTCCGCGCCGGTGTCGCGGTCCTTGGCCGTAACGCTGAGAATGCCGTTGGCGTCGGTGTCGAAGGTGACCTCGATCTGCGGCTCGCCGCGCGGCGCCGGCCTGATCCCGGTCAGCTGGAACCGGCCGAGAACCCGGTTGTCGGCGGCGCGTTCCCGCTCGCCCTGCAGGACGACTACGTCCACCGCCGGCTGGTTGTCGGCAGCCGTCGAGAAGACCTCGCTGCGACGGGCCGGAATCGTGGTGTTCCGATCGATGATCTTGGTCATCACACCGCCACGGGTCTCTACGCCCAGCGACAGCGGTGTGACATCGAGCAGCAGGACGTCGGTGACCTCACCCTTGAGGACGCCGGCCTGTACGGCTGCACCCAACGCGACGACCTCGTCGGGATTGACGCTCATGTTGGGGTCCTTGCCACCAGTCAGGCGTCGTACGAGGGTCTGCACGGCGGGGATCCGGGTCGAGCCGCCTACCAGGATGACCTCGTCGATGTCGTTCGCACTGACCTTGGCATCCGACATGGCCTGCTCGACCGGGCCGAGGCAGCGCTGGATCAGGTCGTGGCTGATCTCCTCGAACTTCGAGCGCATCAGGGTCGCGGTCAGGTGCTTGGGGCCGTCGGCGTCGGCGGTGATGAACGGCAGGCTGATCTGGGTCTGGGTGACCGAGCTGAGCTCGACCTTGGCCTTCTCCGCGGCCTCGAACAACCGTTGCAGGGCCTGGGCGTCCGCTCGTACGTCGATCCGGTTCTCGCGTTGGAACTCGTCGGCCAGGTAGTCGACGATCCGCCGGTCGAAGTCGTCGCCGCCGAGGTGGGTGTCGCCGGAGGTCGCGCGGACCTCGACCACGCCGTCGCCGACGTCCAGGATGCTCACGTCGAAGGTGCCGCCACCGAGGTCGAAGACCAGGACGGTCTCGTGGCCGCGCTTGTCCAGCCCGTACGCCAGTGCGGCGGCGGTGGGCTCGTTGATGATCCGCAAGACCTCCAGCCCCGCGATCTTCCCGGCGTCCTTCGTGGCCTGGCGCTGGGCGTCGTTGAAGTAGGCCGGCACCGTGATGACCGCCTCTGTCACCTTCTCGCCGAGGTTCTTGGCTGCGTCGTCGGCCAGCTTGCGCAGGATCAGTGCGCTGATCTCCTCCGGTGCGTACAGCTTGCCCCGGACGTTGAAGCGCGCGGATCCGTCCGGCCCGGGCACGACGTCGAAGGTGACCGCTTTGGCCTCCTCGGCCACCTCGTCGAAGCGCCGGCCGATGAACCGCTTGGCGGAGTAGATCGTGCCCTTCGGGTTGAGGATCGCCTGCCGGCGGGCGAGCTGACCGACCAGACGTTCGCCGCTCTCGGTGAAGGCCACCACCGATGGCGTGGTGCGGGCGCCTTCGGCATTGGCGATCACGACCGGTGCACCGCCTTCCCACGCCGCGATGACGGAGTTGGTCGTGCCGAGATCGATGCCGACAGCTCTGGCCATGACGGCCCCCTTCATGCGCGTCGAAAAGAGATCCGTGCCGGGAAGCCGGTTCCTCGGTTGCCCAACCGCTCAGGCGTTGACCGGCTGTCCGGCCTGCTGCTGTGAGGACTTGGCCTGCTGTGCCGATGAGTCGACGTCGATGGTTCGTGGCGCGGAACCGATCTCGACCTGCCGTGGCTTGCTCTGCTCCGCGACCGGGACGGTCAGCGTCAGCACCCCGCGGTCGTAGTCGGCCCGCAGGTTAGCCGGATCCAGGTTCTCGCCCAGGAAGAACTGGCGACTCGCCCGCCCGTGCACCCGCTCGTCGATGATCAGCTCGTCGCCCTCCTGGCGTGGCGACGTGAAGACAGCCTCGACGTTCACCACGTTGCGCTCGACGGTGACCTTGACGTCGCTCGGGTCGACGCCGGGGATGTCCAGAAGGACGAAGAACTCGTCCCCCCGACGGAAGGCCTCGGTCGGCATGGCGCGCATCGTCCCTGTGAGCACGCGTTCGTTGAGTCGGTCGAGTTCACGGAAGGGGTCGAACCGCATCAGTGTCATGCCAGTCTCCTTCGCAGAGCGATGTCTCTTCGGGGCGGTCACCGGAATCAACCGGGCCGGGTGAGCCACACTCGGGCGCGTGATCGATGTTCGCGACCGAGCCCTGGTTCACTCTCACATCTCAGGGTCGGCGTGGCCTGGCCCTGGGGTGTCGAATTTGTCTGGCCACCCCTGACCTCGTAGTACGCCTGCCGGTGTGAACCACGCCCAAGGCGGCCTGCTCGGGTGTCCAGGACGGCACTTCGGCCTGGCAAGCTCCGCCTCGATGACCAGAGTGCGGTGGTGCGGCAGGCGCACATAGTCGCCCTGGTTGCCGGTGTCGCGGGCGATGACCACGAACAGTTTGCGCCACGGGGTCATGGTGGGTTGCCGGGTGGCGATCAGGGTGATCCCCGACGGGAAGTACGACGCATGATCTGCGTCGATTCCGCCTCAAGCCGCCGGGTCGGAGCTCGACGCAGTGCCTCCCGAAGATCCGTACGGTCCT
>JAVRPF010000841.1:0-17859 GCA_032162385.1 Mycobacterium sp. | reverse complement strand
CAGAGAGCTCTCGCGAGGAGCAGACGGACCGGTCATAGGCACGCCAGTCTATGGCCGCCCCCCGACAGCGCTCGGCGTGTCGCGGAACGTGTCGCTCCGATTCTCGGATTCGCTCACAACGTTCAGCAATCCGTGCGAAAGCAACCGAGTGAGTTGCTTGGTTATCAACCCCAGATCGGCCTGACTGTCGATGAACCCAGCGTGCAAGCCCACTCCCCACAACATGGCATGCAGCATGTCGGCGATCGGCGTCACGGACATGTCGGCGGCCAGCTCACCCCGGGCCTTCGCGTCGCCGAGCAACGACTCGATGAAGTTGAGCAGTGCACCGCTGGTGCCGACCTGCAGTACGGGGTTGCGCGTGGACTCCAGTCGCGCGCTGACCAGGAACGCGAGCCGCGAACGGTCCCTGGAGTCCACCTCGAGCATTCCCCAGACCAGCTCGGTCAACTGTTCGATGAGCGTGTCCTTGCGCCTCGCTGCATCGATGCAATCGGCCATCACGTGACCCGCCTCTTCGACCAGCACCCCGTAAATCTGCTCGCGGGAGTCGAAGTAGTAGTGCAGGGTGGGACGGCTCAGGTCGGCGGCCATGGCGATCGCCTGGAAGGTGGCGGCGTGGTAGCCGCGCTCGCTGATGACCTGGCGCGCGGCACTCAAGATGCGGCTGCGCGTCTCGGCCGAGTCGGAGCCCACCGGACGGCCGCGGCGTCGTCGGACAACCGGCAGCGTCTGGCCATCGAGTTGCGGCATGTCACCGACCTCACCAGCGAGCTGGATTTGGCTCGCCTGGCAAACCGTATTGCATAGCTGTGAGTGGGTCAACCCGACAAGTTGCGCAAACATCGCGCAAGGTATTCGGCGACGCCGGGGTCCGACGTGGCCTCGATCGCGCGACGGTAGCCGCGTGCAGCCTCGTCGAGACGGCCGGCCGTGGCCAGAAGGTGCGCCCGCACCGCCCACGCGGGCTGAAACCGCTCGACGGCGGGATCGGTGACGGCGTCCAAGGCCTGCAAACCCGCAGCAGGCCCGTCGATCTCGCCGTCCAATGCGGCAAGGGCGACCTGGGCGCCCAACGACGGAGCCGTCCGCACCAGCGCACGGTGCAGGGTGCGAAGCGTCTCGGCGTCCACCGGACCGCGAGAGGTGTGACTGCAGTGGGCGGACTGAATGGCCGCCTCGTACTGGAATCGGCCGGGACGCCGATGCGCGTGCGCCCGCGTCAGCAGCGTCTCGCCGCGGGCGATCATGGCGCGGTCCCACCGCGTGACGTCCTGCTCCTCGAGCGGTACGAAGCATCCATCATCGGCACGCCGGGCCGGCCGACGGGCGTCCGACAGGCACACCAGCGCTGCGAGGCCGAGCACCTCGGGTTCGTCGGGCAGAAGGTCGGCGAGCACCAGGGCGAGGTGCACGGCCTCGGCGGACAACGAGTCCATTGCAGAGCCCTGCGGCACCAGCTGCCAGTCGATGGCGTACGCCCCGTAGACGGCTTCAAGGACCGCGGGCAACCGCTCGGCGAGCTGCTCGCGTTCGGGCATCTCGAAGGAGATCCCGGTGTCCCGGATGCGCTTCTTCGCGCGCACCAGGCGCTGCGCCATGGCCGCGTGCTCCACCGCGAAGGCCGCCGCGATCGCCTCGGCGTTCACGCCGAGCACCACCTGCAGCATGAGCGGCGTACGGACCGACGCCGCGATGGCCGGATGCGCACACACCAGCATCAGTTCAAGTCGGCGGTCGGGGATGTCGGACCCTGCGGCGGCCTCGGCACCGACGAATTCGTCGTTCTGCCAATCCGTTTCGTCGAGTGGCCGGCTGGTCTTCGAGGCCGTCGACTTCCAGGCGTCGCGGAGCCGATTGCGTGCGACGACCAGTAGCCAGGCCTCGGGGTTGTCGGGGACGCCATCGTCGGGCCAGCGCGTCAACGCCCGCTCCACGGCATCGGCCAACGCGTCCTCCGCGGCGGCGATGTCGCGGCCGGGTGCGGCGAGCAACGCCAACAGCCGGCCGTACGACTCGCGAACGACCCCGACGAGCGCCGAAGTCGCCCGCGATCGCTGCCCGTTCAGGGGTTGTACCACCCGCGGCCTGCTGCGTACGTCCTTGCCACCGGGCGGATCTCGACCGATCCCCAGCCGTTGGCCGGGTTGCGCTGAGCCCACTTCAGCGCTTCGTCGAGGTCGGGTACGTCGATGACGAAGATGCCGCCGAGCTTCTCCTTGGTGTCGGCGAACGGACCGTCCTGAATCTCGGGTGCCCCGTTGCGCGCCGTCACCGTCGTGGTGGCCTCGACGGTGTCGAGCACCTCGGTGGTGATCAACACCCCGGCCGCCGACAGATCGTCGGCGTAGGCCGCGAACGCCGCCATCGCAGGCGCCATGTCCTCCTCGGTCAGACCGATGGAGGAACCCTCCTGGTAGTGCATGAGCAGGCAGTAACGCATGATGTCGTCCTCGTCGTCGTGAATGGTGCCCGATGTCTGTTCGAGCCTGTCATCGTGATGACGATTCGGGCGCGGCCAGATCGACACCGCCGGGAATCGGATCTGCGGGTTTCTTGCGCAACGCGTCGATCGTCATCACCACCAGCGCCACCCAGATGAGGGCGAAGCCGATCCACCGGCCCACGGGCATCGGCTCGTGACCGACCAGCACCCCCCAGGCCATCTGCAGGGCGGGGTTGAGATAGAACAGCAGGCCCATCGTGATCATCGGAAGCCGCTGCGCGGCGGCGGCGAAGAGCAGCAGCGGTACCGCCGTCACCGGGCCAGCCAAGACCAGGAGCACCGAGTGGCCCGTCCCGTAGTCGAGGAAGTGCCCCTGGCCCAGCACTGCGAGCGTGATCAGGTACCCGCCCGCCAGCGGCAGTGCGAGGAAGGTCTCGACGGCCACACTCACCCGGGGATCGGCCACCACCACCTTCTTCACCAGGCCGTACAGCGCGAACGACACCGCGAGTGCGACGGCGATGTACGGCGGTGCCCCGACCTCCGCGGTGAGCACCACGACTGCGGACGCGGCGACCGCCAGCGCGACCAGTTGCCACCGTCCGATGCGCTCGCGGAACACCAGCACGCCCAGCGCCACCGTGACGAGCGGATTGATGAAGTAGCCCAGCGCCGCATCGACGACGTGACCGTGGGTGGCGGCGTAGATGTAGGTGCCCCAGTTGGCCGAGACCAGCGCCGACGCCGCCAGCAGCAGGAACCAGGTGCGCACGCCGAGCCGGCGCAGATCACCGAGCCGGCGGGCCACCACGAGTACCAGGAACAGACAGGCCGCGCTCCACACGATGCGGTGGGCGAGCACCTCCAACGATCCGGCGGGCAGCAGCAGCGGGAAGAACCCGGGACACAGACCCCACCAGATGAAGGCGCCGGAGCCGAACAACATCCCCGACCGGCGGGTGCGCGGATCCGGGTCGCCGGTCACGATTCGTGGTGACGCAGCAGGTCGAGCGCATGCTGCAGGTCCGCCGGGTACGGACTGGTGATCTCGATGCGCCGCCCGTCGGCCGGATGGGCGAAGGCCAGCGACCGCGCATGCAACCATTGCCGTTCCAGCCCAAGCCGTTTCGCCAGCGTCGGATCGGCGCCATAGGTCAGATCGCCGCAGCACGGATGGTGCAACGCCGCGAAGTGCACCCGGATCTGGTGTGTGCGACCGGTCTCCAGATGGACGTCGAGCAGGCTGGCGGCCTGGTGCGCCTCCACCGTGTCGTAGTGCGTGATGCTGTGCCGCCCGCCCTCGGTGACGGCGAACTTCCAGTCGTTGCCCTTGTGCCGCCCGATCGGGGCGTCGATGGTTCCGTTGGACGGGTCCGGATGGCCCTGGACGAGCGCGTGGTAGCGCTTGTCGACGGTGCGCTGTTTGAAGGCGCGCTTGAGCACCGTGTAGGCACGTTCGGAGATGGCCACCACCATCACTCCGGACGTTCCGACGTCGAGGCGGTGCACGATGCCCTGGCGCTCGTGCACGCCGGACGTGGTGATGCGGTAGCCGGCGGCGGCCAGCCCGCCCAGCACGGTGGGACCCGTCCAGCCCACCGACGCATGCGCGGCAACGCCGGCGGGCTTGTCCACCGCCACGATGTCGGCGTCGGAGTACAGGATCGTCATGCCCTCGATATCGACCGGCCGATTCTCCAGCGGCGCAGGGTCTTCGGGCAGATTGACCTCGAGCCACGCCCCGGCCGCCAGGCGGTCCGACTTGCCTGCTGGGGCGCCGTCCAACTCGACGCCGCCCGCTTCGGCCAGCGCGGCCACCACGGTGCGGGACAGGCCGAGCAGCCGGGCCAGCCCGGCGTCGACACGCATGCCCGCCAGCCCTTCGGGGACCGGCATCGAGCGGGTCGTCATCAGGACGGTTCGGGTTCGTCGGCCGGCGCGCGCCTGTCAGCTTCGTCCGATGCGCCGTCCGGCTGGCGCCTGCCGTTGACATCGAAGTCGTAGCCGAACAACGACAGCCCGACCAGCAGGATCGCTCCGCCCACCACGGCGGGGTCGGCGACGTTGAACACCGGCCACCAGCCGATGGACAGGAAGTCGACGACGTGGCCGCGCAGCGGGCCCGGGGAGCGGAAGAACCGGTCCACCAGATTGCCCAACGCACCGCCGAGGATCATCCCCAGTCCCAGCGCCCACCATGGCGAGACCAGCCGTCGTCCCATCCAGGCGATGCCGATCACCACCCCGGTGGCGACCAGCGTGAGCACCCAGGTGTAGCCGGTGGCCATCGAGAACGCCGCGCCCGAGTTGCGCACCAGCGTCCACGTCACGGTGTCGCCGATGATCGGCACCGACTGCCCCGGGGTGAGTAGTTTGACCGCCAGCACCTTGGTCACGACGTCCAATGCGAGTACGACGGCGGCGACCGAAAGCAGCAGGCGCTGGCGACGCCGCGAGGACCGCGGGGGGGTTTTCCCGTCGGCGGTCACTGGCTCGGCCGAGCCCGTTGATTCATCAGTCACTCCCACATCATTCCAAAGTGGCGATGGTGAACAATCGCCGCATGAGCCGCGTCGTCATCATCACCACCGGCGGCACCATCGCCACCAGCACGGACGGCGACGGTGTCGCACGGCCCACCCGCACCGGGAACGACCTGACCGCAGGCCTCGACGTCGCCGATCGCGACATCGTCGACCTGCTCTCCGTCGACAGTTCCGAGTTGACGCCCGCGGACTGGGACGCGATCGGCGCAGCCGCCGCGTCGGCGATCGAGTCGGGCGCCGACGGTGTGGTGATCACGCACGGCACCGACACGATGGAGGAAACCGCGCTGTGGTTGGCGCTCACCTACGGCGGCGACGCGCCAGTGGTGCTGACCGGGGCGATGCGCAGCTCCGACGCCCCGAACGCCGACGGGCCCGGCAACCTGCGCGGCGCGCTGGTGCTGGCGGCGAGCCAGGCGGCGCGGGGCCAGGGCGTGGTGGTGAGCTTCGGCGGGCGCGTGCTTCGGCCGTTGGGCTTGCACAAGAACGCAACGGGCGACCTGAGCGGTTTCTCGGGCACCGAACTCACCGACGGATCGGTAGCTAGGCCATTCCTCGGCGCCCTGTCGGCCGCTGCGGCACCGCGGGTGGACATCGTCGCCGCCTACGCAGGCGCCGACGCGGTTGCGCTGGACGCCTGCGTGGCGGCCGGGGCGGGTGGCGTGGTGCTTGAGGCCGTGGGCTCCGGGAACGCAGGCGCGGCGGTTGTCGATGGCGTGCGACGGCACTGCCGCGACGGCGTCGTGGTGGCGCTGTCGACCCGGGTGCCGGGCGGGCACGTCAGGCCCAGCTACGGGCCCGGCCGGGCGATGGTGGACGCGGGGGCGGTGGTGGTGCCGCGGCTGCGCCCGCCACAGGCCCGGGTGCTGCTGATGGCCGCGCTGGCTGCGGGTGCACCAGTCGGCGACGTCTTCGAGACATACGGTTGAGTGCCATGTGGGGCACGAGGTTCGCGGCCGGCGTGGGGGCGGCTGGAGTCGTTTTCCCTGATGTCACCGGTGGCGGTGGCCGACCCACCTCCTGGCGCAGAAGACTTCCACGACTTCCCGATCGCCCAGGGGCGATACACCACGCCTGCGCAGGGCGACTTCTACCACGTGTACTTCAGGACGCCGGACGGTCGCTTCTGCGGGATCCTCCCGAACGGGGGCCCAGTCGGCTGCGACGCCGCTCCGCGCGATGCGCCCGCGGGCAGCAATCAGACCGTGGTGAACAGTTGGGGACCCGCCACGTACGACCATTCGGACGAACCGTCGTTCACCCGCGACGTCGACGTCCTTCCCGAGGGGTACCGGCTGGAGAATTGGGGGGCCAGCTGCGGCGTGGGTTACCAGGGCACGGTGAGCTGTATGACCTACGGGCAGCATGGTTTCACCATCTCGGCGCTCTACGGGGAGCTCTGGTAGGTCTCCGCGGTCAGGCCGTCGACGTAGTCGGGCCAGTCCAGGCTGTCGACGGGGTTGGCCCGGCGGACGTCGGGTGTGTCGTCGGGCAGGGTGTGCACCGGCCCAGGACCGCTGCTGCGGGTCTCGAACCGCACGGTCATCACGCCGTGGCCTGCGCCCTGCACCCAGCCATGCCCGTGGACGGTGTGGGTGACGTCGTCACCGATCCGCCACGTCGCGGGCGGCGGCTCGGTGCTTGGGGCCGGGGCCATGGCAGGAACGTCGGAAGCCTCGAGCGCCTGCTCGAGATCGGGGAACAGCGACTCCTGCCGGACGTCCGACAGCCCCGAAAACCCCACGCCCAGAAGGCGGACCGGCCCGATGTCGACGGGATCGAGTAGCAGTCTGCGGGCGGTGCCGATCAGCGTCGAGGCGTCGGTGGTGGCGTACGGCAGCGTCGCGGACCGGGTGAGCGTGCTCATGTCGGACTTCTTGAGTTTGACGGTGACGGTGCGGGCGCCGCGGCCGTCGTGCTCGAGGCGCCGGTGCGCGTGCTCGGCGATCGGTCCGGTGGCATCGCGTACTTGATCCAACGTGGTCAGGTCCTGGGCGAAGGTCGACTCGGCGCTGATCTGCTTGGCATCGGCACGTTCGGCGACGGGACGGTCGTCGATGCCCCGCGCGAGTTGGTGCAGGGCGGGCCCGACGGTGCCGCCGAGGATGTCGGCGACCTCGGCATCGGTGAGCGCAGCGAACGCACCGACGGTGTCGATGCCGAGCCGGTGCAGCTTCTCCTCGGCGACCGGCCCGATCCCCCACAATCGGCGCACCGGTAGCCCGGCGAGCAAGACGCGCTCCTCGTCGCGGCGGACGACCCGAATGCCGTCGGGCTTGGCCAGGTCGGATGCGATCTTGGCGATCTGCTTGCCCGAGCCCGCCCCGACCGAGGCCACGAGTCCGGTCTCGGCACGCACCCTGGCCCTCAGGTCCTCGCAGAACCGTTCGACGTCGTGGGCGGACGCACCGGCAAGTTCGACCGGTTCGCCGAACGCCTCGTCGAACGACAGTTGCTCTAGCACCGGCACCATCGCCCGCACGGTGTTCAGCACCCGACCGCTGGCCACCCCGTACACCACGCCACGTGGCGGCATCACCACCGCCGCCGCGCCGACCAGTCGGCGGGCCTGGTGCATCGGCATGGCAGACCTGGCCCCGAACACGCGCGCCTCGTAACTGGCTCCGGCGACGACGCCGCGGCCACCGAGCCCGCCGACCAGCACCGGTCGCCCCCTCAGCGTGGGGCGGGTCAACTGCTCGACGGACGCGAAGAACGCGTCCATGTCGAAGTGCAGCACCCAGCGGTCCACGACTGCCGATGCTATGCAGATACCGTTGCGCGCATGGTGCAACCCGTCCTTGACGTGCCGATCCGCGACGCGTCGATTCGCCTCGGGCAATTCCTGCAGCTCGCCAATCTGATCGATACCGGCTCGGATGCCAAGATGGCCATCGCCGGGGGACAGGTCAGTGTCAACGACGAGGTCGAGACCCGTCGAGGGCGCCAGCTGCACCACGGTGACACGGTCAGGTTCGGCGGCCGGGAAGCACGCGTCACCGCGGCCGAAGTCATCCACCGGGCTCACGATTGATCAATCGAAAATTGAACTCCACGACCGCACCGCTCTCGTGCCGCCGTCATCATTTGATGACGGCCGCAGACGGCATGCATTGACCGCCGACGAGTTGGGCTGATCACGCTTGGGCGACTTTGACCATCTTTACTGGATAGCCCGGACCGATTTTCCCGGCAACCGCGTCTCCGACCCTTTGTAGTGCGCCGCCTTGCATGAGCTCGATGCTTGGATTGGTCTCGATATCGAGGTCTACTGCCAAGATTTCCTTCGCGATGAGTTCACGGAAATCATCACTCCATCCTGTTGGCAGCTCCGGAACGGCGAGCCAAACGCGAATACGGTCGCCAATATCGAACGCGCCTTGCCGCCGGGCTTCCTGAAACTCGCGGATGATGTCACGTGCCCAGCCCTCGGCCTCCAACTCGGGCGTGACGGTGTCGTCCAGCACCACCAGACCGGCACCCCCTGGCAACGCGGCGGTCAGCTCAGGATCCGCGGCCACCAGTTTGGAGCTGTACTCCTCGGGCAGCAGCGTGGCCGGACCGGCGGTCAGCGTGCCGTCGGGATTGACCACGCCCTCGCCCGCCTTGACCGCCTTGATCGCGGACTGCACGTCCTTGCCGATCCGCGGCCCTGCGACTCTGGCGTTGACGGTCAGTTCGAAGCGGCCGTAGGCGTCGATGTCGTCGGTCAATTCGACCACCTTGACGTTGAGTTCGTCGGCGATCAGGTCGACGAAAGGACGCAAGGTGTCCGGATTCTCCACTGCGACGGTCAATTTCGGCAGCGGCAGTCGCACCCGCAGCTTCTTCGCCTTGCGCAGCGACGACGCGGCCGAGCACACGTCGCGCACCTGGTCCATGGTCTCCACCAGGGCAGGGTCAGCGGGCAACGAATCGACTTCTGGCCAGTCGGTCAGGTGCACCGACCGCTCCCCGGTGACACCGCGCCAGATCACCTCGGCGATCAACGGCAGCAACGGAGCGGCCAGTCGCCCGGTGACCTCCAGCACGGTGTGCAGGGTGTCGATGGCATCGGGGTCCTCCTCCCAGAACCGTGAACGCGACCGTCGCACATACCAGTTCGTCAGCGCCTCGGTGAACTGCCGAAGCTGATCGCAGGCTCCGGAGATGTCGCAGGCGTCCATCGCCTCGGTGAGGTCGTCGCGCAGCGCGGCCAGCTTCGCCAGGATGTAGCGATCCAGCACGTTCGACGAGTCGGTACGCCAGGTGCCCTTCTTCGGCGCGTACAGCGCAAGGAACGTGTACGCGTTCCAGAACGGCAGCAGCACCTGCCGGACGCCCTCCCGGATCCCCTGCTCGGCGACGACCAGGTTGCCGCCACGCAGGATCGGCGAGGCCATCAGGAACCAGCGCATGGCGTCGGACCCATCGCGGTCGAACACCTCGGTGACGTCGGGATAGTTGCGCAGTGACTTGCTCATCTTCTGTCCGTCGCTGCCCAACACGATGCCGTGCGATACCACGGTCTTGAAGGCGGGTCGGTCGAACAGCGCCGTGGCAAGCACGTGCAGCAGATAGAACCAGCCACGCGTCTGGCCGATGTACTCGACGATGAAATCGGCGGGATTGTGCGCGTCGACCCCTACTTCGCCGCCGGCGCCGCTGACGCCGTCGAACCACTTCTGGTTCTCGAATGGGTAGTGCACCTGCGCATACGGCATCGAGCCCGAGTCGAACCACACGTCGAACACGTCGGGGATACGCCGCATGGTCGACTTCCCGGTCGGGTCGTCGGGATTCGGGCGGGTCAACTCGTCGATGTAGGGCCGGTGCAGATCGTTCGGCCGTACGCCGAAGTCACGCTCGAGCTCGTCGAGGCTGCCGTACACGTCGACGCGCGGATACGCCGGATCGTCGGACTTCCACACCGGAATCGGGCTGCCCCAGTAGCGGTTTCGCGAGATCGACCAGTCGCGGGCACCGGACAGCCACTTGCCGAACTGACCGTCCTTGACGTGCTCGGGATACCAGGTGATCTCCTGGTTGAGCTCGACCATGCGGTCCCGGAACTCGGTGACCTTGATGAACCACGACGACACCGCCCGGTAGATCAGCGGGTTTCGGCAGCGCCAGCAGTGCGGGTAGGAGTGCTCGTAGGTCTCGTGGCGCACCAGCACCGCCCCGTTGACGCCCGCCGACCCGGTCTGGTTCTTCAGGTCGCGGATGATCTGCGGGTTGGCGTCGAACACGTGCTGTCCGGCGTAGTCCGGCACTGTTCCGTCGAAGCGGCCCTTGGTGTCGACCGGGGTCACCGGCTCGATACCCACCGTGTCGGTGGTCGCCTTGTCGTCCTCGCCGTATGCGGGCGACAGGTGCACGATGCCGGTGCCGTCGTCGGTGCTGACGAAGTCGGCGGGCAGCACCTGAAAGGCGTTGGGCGAGTCCATGAAGTACGGGAACGGCGGCAGATAGCGCATGCCGAGCAGGTCGGCACCCGAGCGGGTGGACAGGATCTCGGGCTCCTCGCCCAACTCGCGGGCATGGGCCGCGACGCGCGCCTGCGCCAGCACGCAACGCCGACCGTCGATGCCGCGTACCTCGACGTAGGTGACGTCGGGATTGACCGCGACGGCCTGGTTGGACGGCAGTGTCCACGGCGTGGTCGTCCAGATCAACAGGTACGCGCCGGCCAAGTCCCCGTCGACGACGAGGAACCCGACCGTCAGCGCAGGATCCTGGCGGCTCTGGTAGACGTCGTCGTCCATCCGCAGCTCGTGGCTGGACAGCGGGGTCTCGTCGTTCCAGCAATACGGCAGCACGCGGTAGCCCTCGTAGGCCAGGCCCTTGTCCCACAGCTGCTTGAATGCCCATAGCACGGACTCCATGAAGCTGAGATCCAGCGTCTTGTAGTCGTTGTCGAAGTCGACCCAGCGGGCCTGACGGGTCACGTAGGCCCGCCACTCCTGCGTGTACTTCAGCACCGAGGCACGACAGGCTTCGTTGAACTTGTCGATGCCCAACTCTTCGATCTGCGCCTTGTCGGTGATGCCGAGCTGACGCTGCACCTCGAGTTCGGCGGGCAGACCGTGGGTGTCCCAGCCGAACCGGCGCTCCACCTTGTAGCCCCGCATGGTTTGGTACCGCGGCACGATGTCCTTGACGTACCCGGTCAGCAGGTGGCCGTAGTGCGGGAGACCGTTGGCGAACGGAGGGCCGTCGTAGAACACGTATTCCGGTGCGCCGTCGCGCCGCTCGATGCTGGCGCGGAACGTGCCGTCGGTGTCCCAGTAGTCCAGCACTTCGGTCTCGAGCTGCGGAAAGTTGGGCGCTCCACCGGCCGGCTTCGGGTAGGCAGTCACTGCGTGGTCGTCTCCTGTGCCCAGGTTCGTTCAGGCACGGGGACGACGCAGCGCGTGTGCGCGAACGCCGCGGTACCACCCCGCTTGCGCACCCGAGGTGCGCCGCTCATTCTTCAGGTGTTGACGGACCCATCCGTTCGGTTCTACTGAGCTCCGGCGATCGAGTGCCGTGGGCCGTTCTTCCGAAGGCTCCCCGGTGATGGCCGGATCGGTGCCTATGGGTCGATTCTAGAGGCTCTGGGTTTCGGGAGGCTAATGCGCCATCGCCAGCTCGGCGCCGGCCAGGGCGGGTGCAGTGGCCTCCGAGGTCAACTCGATGAGCGCGTACGGGAGCTGCTCGGAGAGCTCCTGGATGGTGTAGCGCTCGAAGCTGCGGCCGTCGTACCACCAGTCGAGCGCTACAACCTCGCCACGACGGTATGCGCACAGCTCGATCAGGTGCCCGAGCCGCGCGGGCTCGGAGGTGCCGTACGCGAAGTGGATGTCGGACAGCGGTTGCGCGTGCGGATCGTCCGGCACGCCATGCACGGTCAGGCGCAGCGACACCGCCGCCATCATGTGATGGACGCAGGCCAGCATCTCGGTGGCGTCCGTCAGCTGCGGACCCACGCAGGACAACTTCACCGGATGCATGGTGCGGCCGTGACCGGGCACGTCGACGGCGGCCACACCCTCGCCCATGGTCCGCTCGATCGCACGGCCCAGCGCGGCAAGCAGGATGTCGGCGGCGGTGACCCCGAGGGCCACGCTCGCACCGTCGAGTTCTTGTGTCAGGACTTCCGACAGTTCGGCCGAGACTACGGCGACGTCATCGTCCCCTGGCCGGCCGTCCACGTCGTAATCGGTCATCTGCAAGTTTGCGGACATCATGTGAAGGAGATTACATCACTGTCCCAGAAATGGGAGACCTCTACCAAAACTGTGACGACCGTGTTAATTATCGAGCGCCATTCCTCGTTTCGGTTGCTACTGCCCAATCCAGGAACGCGGTCTATGGTGTAGCTGTGCCGCGTACTGATGAAAACGGCAGGCAGCTCAAAGCCCTGCTCGACTACCTGCTCGACGGCGACGTCGACGCCAAGGCGATCTATGACGCCCTTGGCACGTCCAGTAGTACCTACTACCGGCGAATCAAGGAAGCCGATTATCCGAACGCCGAGGAGCTGCGACACATCGCGGACCGGTTCAACCTCGGTTACCCGGACCTGCAGGTTCGGTTCGGCCTGATGAGCCGTGAAGAGGTCTGGACCTACCTCGAGACGGCGCCGCTGAGCGTCGCCACTGCCACCGACACCAAGACAGTTCGGCGGCCCAAATTGTCCGAACTCGCGCCGCGACTCGATGCACCCCCGCTTTAGCAGTAGTATTTGCTGACGGCAATTCAGCTCAAAGGCGAGACCCATGGCACTGACAGTCCTGATCACGATCACCACGGCATGTATTGCGTGGAGCTTGTGGATTAGGCGTGTCACGTGGTCGTGCCGGTGGGAGGTTGCCGCCACCCTCAACATCGCACTGCAGGGCTTGGCGGTGCTGCTCATGTCACCGATGGCCTCCGAGACCCTCGGGCACTGGCTGCACGCACTGACCGGCATGTGGAATCTCGAGGACTACATCGGTCACGACATGTACATCGTGGCCGCGTCGGCGGTCGTCTACAACGCCCTTGGCCGGTTGCAGGACGACCATGTCATGCAGAAGACGTTCAAGCAGTACGTCGAGACTCCGGCGACCCTGTGCATCCCGCTCCTGCTGGCCACCTTCTCGCTGGGCAATGGCGCGCAAATCTATCGGCCGGACTTCTTCGAGGTGCCCACCGACTTCTGGCTCAACATGTACTGGCTGCTGCTCTGCGGCACCCTTATCTACCTGCTGGGTTACGGAGCGCGTGCGCTGTTGGTGCTGCGGAAGGATCCGCGGTCCCGGCGCATCGCCAACGTCTATCTCGTCGCATCGATCAGCGGTATTGCCGCCTGCCTAGTCCGCATCGTCACGGCGTTCGTGCCGCAATGGCAGGCGATCGAGGGTGGCACCTTGGTATGGATCTTCGCCTGCGGGTGCGGAGCCGGCTTCGCGCTGGCGTCGGCGCACTCGTGGCGAATCAAGACGAAGTGGTTCAGCAAGGCGAGCCACTGACCACCTGAGTGCCGCAGGCACAGGCGTCGACCGATGTACACGGGCAGTTCATCGCCCACTCGATGATCTCCCTGGCTCGCCTCAAGATGGCCATCTGCGCATCGATGTCGATCAGCTTGGCCTCGGCCAGTGATCGACTCGCCGGACGTCCGGGATCGCCGTCGGTCAGCAGCACCCGGATCTCGTCGAGGCTGAAGCCCGCCGCCTTGCACAGCCCGATCACCTCGAGCCTGGTCATCACCGAGTGGTCGTAACGGCGTCGTCCGGCCACCCTCGTCGGTGCCCGCAGCAGACCGGAGTCCTCGTAGTACCGCAATGTGGTGGCCGCCACGCCCGAACGCCGGGCCACCTCGCCAATCGACAACCGCACGTCCATGGCTTCCATCCTGTCGTGACGAGGATTTGACTTCAAGCCGACTCGAAGTCGTTGAATCTGATCATGACCTTTGACACCCTTCTCGACACGCTCGCATCGTCGCGTTACGCGCAACTGCGCACCTACCGCCGCGACGGCCGTGCGGTCGACACACCGATCTGGTTCCACCTCGACGGGGACACCCTGGTCTTCCGAACCAAGGTCGGCCCGAAGATCCGCAGGCTGGCGGCCGATCCTCGCGTCGAGCTGTGGCCCTGCGACTACCGCGGCCGCTACACCGACGGCATGGTGACCATCAGCGGGCAGGCGTCGATACTCAGCGGCGCGGCCGCCGAGGCGGCAAACCGGGCCCTTCAGCAGCGGTACGGCTGGCAGTACAACGTGGTGCCGCTGCTCAAGGTGCCTGGTGTGACGAACGTCGATCACGACCTTCCATTGCGCGAGAAGCTGCGCCGCGCGACCACGAAGACCATCTGGCCCGACAGCGCCATCGTCGAGGTGCAGCTCATCCGCGCCGATGTGAGAACCGCTGCACCAGAGACTGTTTCAGCTCCGGACGACTCGCCGCGACGAGGGTGAACGTCGCGTAGCGGGCCAGCAGCTGAGCGGGCGACGACGTCAGCAGCGCCGACCCGCCGTCGTTGACGACCAGGGTGGCCGCCGCCCGCACCGCGAGCTCGGCGCCGTCCGCGCGGGCTTCGAGCAACCGGGCCGAATCACCGAGTCCGGCGTCCAGCCTGCCCCGGATCGCGTCGGCGTCGGCACGCAGTGCCTGCGCCTCGCCGGTCCGGCCCGCCGCGTCGAGCAGTGCTGCGCAGCGCCGAACCACCCCGATCGGGAGCGTGCCATTGAGTCGCGACCCGAAGTTCTGGGTGACCGTGAAGTCGGCGCGGGTGACTCGGCTGACGATGCGCTCGTCGGGGATCACCAGGCCGTCGACCTCGAAGAAGACGGTCTTGGTGGCGTCGGCGACGAACAGCGACTGGCGGGTCACGCCGGTGATCCCCGGCGCAGGGTCGGCGGGGATGATGCCCGCCACGATGTCGCCCGAGTCGACGTCGCCTGCCGAGACCTGCAGGACGTCGATGACACCCCAGCCGCTGACGAACGGGGCGTGGCCGGACAACCGCCAGCCGCCGTCCACCCGTTCGGCGCGCATCCGGGGCGGCACCGGCACGGTACCGGCGAACGCCACGCCACCCGTGGTCCGACCGGCAACCAGCGCGGGCACCAGTTCATCGCGCAGTGCCGTGTTCGGCGACGCGGACACCGCGGCCAGCACCCCGTGGTGCTGCACCCAAGTGAAGGCGGTGGCCAGACATCCACCCGCCATGATCTCGAGGATCTCCGTGAGCTCTGCGAAATCGAGGCCGGGACCGCCGAGTTCGGGTGGTGCCGCGATCCCGCAGAGGCCGGCCTCGGCCAGCGCACGCCAGTGACCGTCCGGGATCTCCCCGGCGGCGTCGACGTCGAGTGCGGCGGGAAACAGGACCTCGTCGGCGATCTCGCACGCCAGGCCCACCAGATGGGTGGTCACGCTCGGAGACGATATCGGTCCAACTCGGCGATGTGCTCTGGATCACCGTGTCGACCCGAACGGACCGACCGATCGAGAGCACACGAATGAACCACGACACCGACTGGCAACCGGATGGTGCGCCTCAATCAAGCCTACGCCGAGCTCACAGTGTGTGAATGTCGAATTATGGTGAATCGCAATTGGTTTGCTATATCAGCACCGCGATGCGCGGTGCGACGACGGCACGCGGCTCCGCGAACATCTTGCGTCATGCACCGTTTCGCGATGGACCCGCGTCCCGTGCTCTCATTCCCTAAGCTCGAGCTACTGTTTCCCGCATCCGTTCTTGAGAGGGGCCCGCCGATGCCCGACTCGTCGCTTCCCGCGATCCTGCGCGAACGAGCAAGCCTGCAGCCGAATGAGACGGCTTTCACGTTCATCGACTACGAGCAGGATTGGAACGGCGTCTCCACCAGCCTGACGTGGGCGCAGTTGTATCGGCGGACGACGAACCTCGCGCGCGAGATCAGCGGCGTCGCCACCACCGGCGACCGAGCCGTCATCGTCGCCCCTCAGGGCATCGACTATCTGGTCGCCTTTCTCGGATCACTGGAGGCGGGCGTCATCGCCGTTCCGTTGTCCACCCCGATGGTCGGAGCCCACGACGAGCGCGTCAGCGCGGTATTGCGGGACGCCGCGCCCACCATCGTGTTCACTACCTCGCCGATCGCTGACGGCGTCGCCCCGTACGTCCAACCCCACGACGGCAGGCCCGCGCCGACCCTCATCGAAGTCGACCGGCTGGACCTGGACGCCAGGAATCGCACCATACGTCGCACCGAGCCCCGGCCGAGCACCGCGTATCTGCAGTACACCTCCGGATCGACCCGCACACCGGCCGGCGTGATGGTGTCCAACCGGAACCTGTCCGCCAATTTCGAGCAGATCATGGCGGACTTCTTTCCCGAGTACGGACGGGTGGCGCCGCCGGGGACGACCGCAGTGTCGTGGCTGCCGTTCTACCACGACATGGGCCTGTTTCTCGGCGTGTGCGGCCCCGTTTTGGGTGGCTGGCAGACGGTGGCCACCACTCCGTTGTCGTTCCTGGCCCGTCCGGCCCGGTGGGTTCAGTTGATGGCCGGCAGTCACCACACGTTGTCGGCCGCCCCGAACTTTGCCTTCGAGCTCGCCGCCGGGCGGACCACCGACGAGGACATGGCCGGACTCGATCTGAGCGGCGTCGTGGGATTGATCAGCGGCGCCGAACGGGTGCACCAGGCCACCCTCAAGCGGTTCACCCAACGGTTCGCCCGTTTCGGTCTGCCCGCGAAGGTGATCAAGCCGTGCTACGGACTAGCCGAGGCAATGCTGTACGTCGCGACCCGAAAGCCCGACGGCGCACCGAGGGTCGTCAACTTCGACCTCGACGAACTATCCGCGGGCCGGGCGGAACCATGCGAAATCAACGACGGCACACCGCTGGTCAGCTACGGGACACCGGATTCGCCTGCTGTGCGGATCGTCGATCCGGAGGAACGGACCGAGTGCGCGCCGGGGAAGATCGGCGAGATCTGGGTACGGGGCGAGAACGTGTGCCTCGGTTACTGGCACAAGCCCGAACAGAGCGAAGAGACCTTCAACGGACGGATCGTCGGCGACTACCCGGGCACCTCCGCGGGACCGTGGCTGCGGACCGGCGACCTGGGTTTCATCTTCGACGGTGAGCTGTTCATCATCGGCCGCGTCAAGGACCTGCTGATCGTGCGGGGGCGCAACCACTATCCCGACGACATCGAGGCGACGATCCAGGAGATCACCGGCGGTCGCGTTGCGGCGATCTCAGTCCAGGACGATCGCAGTGAGCAACTGGTCGCGATCATTGAGGTCAAGAAGCGCGGCGACACCGCCGAGGAGGTGCTGGAGACACTGCAGTCCGTCAAACGCGATGTGACGTCGGCGATCTCGACGACGCACGGCCTGACTGCGGCAGATCTGGTGTTGGTGTCGCGGGGCTCGATCCCGATCACCACGAGCGGCAAGATCCGACGGTCGGCCTGCGCCGAACAGTACCGCAACGCTCAGTTCGCCCGGCTCGACGAGGAGCTCGCCGCGGCAGGTACCAAGTCCTCCTGAGCCAGCGGGTAATCGCGTAGCCCCCGAACGGGGTCCACGATCGTGCAGGCGTCGGCAACGCACACCTCACCGAGTGGTTCAAGCGTTGCTTCGTCGAGTGGTTCGACCGCAATTTCGTCGTCCGCCTCGTCTTGCTCATCGCGCTGAACTATTTTCCGCTTCTGACGCACCTTCCGGTGCTTCGTGGCAGACCTTCCCGCTGGCCACCAATTCGCCTTACCGACAAGGACTGCCATGGCAGGCACGGTGATGGTGCGCACCACGAACGTGTCCAGCAGCAGGCCGACGCCGATGATGAAACCGACCTGCACGACGTTGCTGATGCTGCTGGCCGTCAAGCCGAACATCGACGCCGCGAAGAT
>JAVRPF010000840.1:0-3807 GCA_032162385.1 Mycobacterium sp. | reverse complement strand
GCCGGGCCACCGCAGCGGGGACCGGCCCGTAGCCGGCGATGCTTCCCGGCACGGTGCTGCCGGCCAGCAGGCTCTCGTCGGTGATCACCAGATTGACCGCGACCGGCATCGCCGCATCGGCGGGGTGACCGGTGATCCGCTCGACCAGGGTGTCCGCCATCACCTGCCCGCGCCCGCGTCCGTCGAAGCAGGTGTCGGCGGCGCGCCTGAGCGCGGCGTAGACGGACACGCCCTGCGCGACCGGCAACAGCGCCGTCAGATAGGTCATGGTGTCGGGCGCAGGACGGATGGTGACGGTGCGGTCGTTCTCGGCGTGGGCGGCGCGATCGACGACGGCCTGGGGGTCCAGCCGGTAGGCGATGGACTTGGCCGCCGCGGCGATCCTGGCGTCCCAGAGGCCCTCCAATCCGTGGACGTCAGCGCACATTTCAGCGTCCAGCGCGCGGCGGTCCTCGACATCCAGGCAGGCGGACTCCCGCACGATCAACGTGGCCCGCCACTCCGAGAGCGCTCCGGTCTCCAGTGCCGCCAGCGTGTGCGGCATCTCGTGCACCAGTGCCCTGGCGAAGCCGAGGTGCCGGCCCCCACGCGCGGGAGCGTCTCGACGGGCCAGGGCGACCTCGCCGCCCAGTCCACGACCGCGCTTGGCCGCGGGCACCCCGGCGGCCGCCTCCGACGCCCGTCGGCTCTCGTCGAGCGCGGCGGTGACCCGCGCCTGCCCGGCCGCCGCGGCCGCCTTGAGACGCTCCAGCCAACTCAGGCGTTCCACCAACGACGCCTCGCTGGCTTCGGGTTCGACCCGAAGCAGTTCTTCGAACATGCATTCGAGTCTAGCGGGTCGGTGTGACAAATTCAGTTGGTGCCTTGCAGCGCCTGCTGGCCGAACGAATTGGTCTCCATCGAGCCGTCCGGCAGGACCAGTTCCCCGCGCTCGAGCCGCGACCGCAGATAGGCGAACGTCTGCGCGGTCTGCGCGAACAGGTGCTTCCCCGCCCGCAACGCCGGCCTGGCTGCTCCGTCATCAGCGACGAACTGCGGCAACGGCTTCACCTCGGTGTGGTAGTCGACGTTGAAGAACAGCGGGAAGGAATAGCGCTCTTCCTTGACCTTGCGGACCCGGTGGCTGGTCGCGACGTAGGCGCCGTTGGTCCACAGCTCCAGCAGGTCGCCGATGTTCACCACGAAGGTGTCCGGCACCGGTGGGACGTCGACCCACTCGCCCGCACCGTTGAGCACCTCGAGTCCGGGGGCGGTCGGCTTGAGCAGGGTGAAGCACTCGTAGTCGGTGTGCGCCCCGATCCCGAGCACGTCCTCGGCCTCCGGGTTGTACGGGTAGTGCACCAGGCGCAGCTGACTCGGCGTCTTGGTGGCGTGCTGGGTGAAGGTGTCGGGATCCTCGCCGAGCGCCACCGCGAACGCCCAGAGCAACTGATGCCCCAGGTCCAGCACGGCGTGATAGTAGGCGGTGACCGCCTCGGCGAAGCCGTCCACTTCTGGCCACACGTTGGGGCCGAGCATCGGGTTGCCTGCGACGTGGTCGGGGTCGTCGGCAGGCAGGTCGAGCGCGGTGTCGAAGGCCTCCTTCAGGTCGGGCATGCCAGTCTCGACCCCTTCCTCCCCGACCGGCACGTACCCGCGATGGCAGGTGGACAGCCCGATGTAGCTCCGCATCTTCTCCTCGACCGGCAGCGCGAAGAACGTCTTGGTGGCCTCCAGCATTCGGGCGAACAACGCCTCGTCGACGCCGGTACCGCTGATGTAAAGGAAGCCGATCTCGCGGGCGGCCTTGCCGACATCGGCAGCCACCCGCTCGCGTTCTGCGCGGTCGGGCGACCGCAATCCCGTGATGTCCACGATCGGAATGGAGGTGAAAGGGGTTGTGCCTGTCACAGTTCCACGTCTCCTTCGCTCTGCACTACATTCCACCGCGCGCCGTTGACGCGGATTTCACCATCAGAAAGTCTGGGCGCCAACGCCACCCACTCGGCGCCGCCGACGGTGGCCAGCGTGACGGCGGTCGCGCACGCCCAGCCGAACACCGCGCCCACCCGCAGCAGCAGCGCGTCGCCGGCATCGACCGATCGGAGCGTCAGCGCCCAGCGCGGGGAGGCCGGGCTGTCGTCGCGTGCCCAGTGCTCGACATAGTCGGCGTGCACACCCGTCTCCACCAGAGTGTCGCCGTCCCAGTGCATGGCGCCGGCATCGGGAAACGGCCCAGGTGGCTCGAGATCGACCATGCGATGCCACTCAAAGACGTCGTCACGCTGTTCCAGGCGCCCGCCGAACCCGCGCGTGTCGATGTAGGCGGAATCGCCCTGAAGCCAACGTATGTCCCCACCGGTGACGTGCGAGCCGTCCGCCTCGATCAGCAGCGTGCGCCGCCACAGACCGGCGCACTGCGACATCAGCACCGCGCTCATTCCTCGACTCCCGCTCGCTCCGGTCCTCGCTCGTGCCTCGCTGCGATCCTCACTCCCGCTCGCCTTCGGGTGCTCATGCCGATTCCTCCCAGCGCGACCGCAGAGCCGCCAACCCGTCGGCGGTGGGTGTGCCGAAGGCGCGCAGTCGTGCGATGCCGCCGTCGGGATAGGCCTGCAACCGCAGTGCGGTGATGCCCGTGGCGTGCACCGTGAACACCTGGCGGGCGTCGGCGGCAAGCCGGGTTCTGGGCAGCACCGGCACGTCGAATGTCACCAGCGCCCAGCCGTGTTCGCCGTCGGGTCGGCACCTGCTGCCCACCACCGAGACCTCGGGGGTGGCGTTGAAGACGAAATAGGAGGTGTCGATCTCGATCCTTCGCAGGTCGGCGGCCCCGGCGAAGGAGATCATCACCGCGTCGTGGCTGTCCGGGCCGACGTCGCGTCGCCGCCGGGTCTCCCAGCCGTCGCCCATGTTTCGGGGCCTGTTCGGCGCGATCAGCGCGCAGGCTCCCGAGTAGAAGTTGTCGCTGGACCACTCCATCCGGCCGCCCTGCTCGACCCCGGACACCTCGACCGTGACGTCGGCCCACGAGTCCGGATCGGGGACGACGTCCCCATAGACGCGCAGCCGGGCCACGCCGCCGTCCGACTCCAGCGTCAGCCGCACGTGGGTGTACCGGCGCTGATCGTCGACGCCAAAGAGATTGTGCGAATCGGGTTTCAGCGCAGTCGATTCGACGACGGTTCGCCACTGGATCCCTGGCTCAGTGGGATCGTCGAGCACGTCCAGCACGCACGCGTCGATCCGGCAGCCGGTGGGATGGTTGCCGGTGAAGAACCGGGTGTCGACGTCCACCGCGCGTAGCCTGCCCGGCGAGCCCAGCCGCACGATCGCCCAATCCCCGTCTGGCCCGGCGTGTCTGCGGGTCTCCCAGCCGTCCACCACCTCGCCCCGATGGTCGTAGGTTCCCGGCACGAACGCGGGCGCGGCCGGGTCGACCAGGCGCTCCTTGAAACCGAATGACTCGTCGCTGGCGGCCAGCACACTGCCGCCAAGGGATCGAGACGCCAGATCCACACCGCTCACGGGGTCAGCCCCGGCGCGGTCGAGATCGGCCAGTACGTACGGGGATTCGCCGGCCCCTCGGCCAGCGCCCCGACCCTGCTGGTGGTCAACCCGGCCAGCGTCAACCGGTCCTCTATCGCCGGGATGGACCGTGCGAGCGACAGCATCTCCTGCAGGGCGTCCTTGCCGTGTTCGCCGAACCCGGCCAGGATCACGGCGTCGACGTCGAAGTCGCCGGCCGCGACCATGGTGGCGACGACGTCCATCACACCGACCGCCGACCGGTAGCTCTCGTCGGCAGAGTCGATCGCCGCCGCACCG
>JAVRPF010000839.1:0-3251 GCA_032162385.1 Mycobacterium sp. | reverse complement strand
TCATGAGGCCTGTTGTCTGACGTGTGTCAACGTGGTGCCCGACGCCGCAACCGGTTCCGGTCAGTGCTAGTAGCGCTGCCCTCTACCGTGTTCGACTCGAGCCCGGTTGGCGGTCCGAATACGCCGGAATCGAATATGGGCTTTACCGGTAGCAATTCCATGACGAACCGGATAACAGAGCCCTAATCGCGGGTGTTGCCGGAACGAAATCACGTGCGACTGCTCATGCTTGGGCGTCGCGGACGAAGCTACGCATTTGCGGCGGAAGAGTTGGAGCCGATGGCGACACCGCCCGAGCCACTGCCGACACTCGCGCGAAGTCGAGGACCAAGCCGTCTCTCTCGATATTACCGCCATCATATCGCGCAACTTGTGGGACTACGCCGTGACAGCATCAGCAGGCTGACTGACTCACTTTCCGATCAAGACGGAACGCGAAGGCGTCCCGATAACACGTAACTATGTCAATGAGTACTGCGTTTTCATCAGCCTGTGCCACAAAGGGTTCCAGCTCCATCGCGTCCACCGATAGTGCTGCCTTGGATCGGGTCACGGCGTTACCCGGCGTTGTGTCCCAATTTTGCGTCCGCCGAAGCAGTGCAAGTGAAAATTGAAAACCGTCTGATGCGCATCTGGCCTCGCGTGGTCACCAAGCGAAACCCGGTGTCGGCGATCTTCTTTTCGGGTGCCAGTTTGGCCGCGACGGCGAACAATCGGCCAGCAACGGCGGCGTCATCGTCCGTGAGATACAAAGCGCTTGGAATGTGCTCGTTCGAATGACCAGGAAGTGGATGACGGGGGTCACTGGGCCCTCCATCTTCGGGACCTATGCCCCTTCCGCGATACTTGTAGACGGCAGATAGTGTGTTTATGGAGCAGTTGACAATGCTGGATGCGGGGTCGCTCCAAGCCGAGGACTCCGACGGCCAGGTAAGGCTCGGTTTCGGCATCATCGGCGATTACGCTGCACCCGATCTCGACGAACTCGCGAATGGCATCGCGCGGGCGTTCGCTCACTTGACCGCCATCAGCGCCAGCCACTGGCGCTCCACCCCCGTGGGGACTCTCGCACTGGTGCAAGGAGGTTGATCACAATGTCGAGGGGGCAAGAACTTGAGGTGCGCAACCGCAGGCAGTGTCTGGATCTATTGCAAGGGGTGCGGGTGGGTCGCCTGGTTTTCACCGAGGACGCTCTGCCGACGGTGCAGCCGGTGAACTTCCGGCTCTGGCGCGACGACCTGGCGATCCGGGTTGCCGGTGGGGCCAAGCTGGCCGCCGCCGCCCACAACCTCGTCGTGGCGTTTGAGGCTGATGAGTTGGATCCTGACCTGCGCACCGGGTGGAGTGTGACTGTCGTCGGCCACGCTCAGCCGATTACCGATGTGAACGAGTTGGTGGAACTGTCGGGAACGTTCTTGCAGCCGTGGGTTGACGGTCGGCGGGATCATTTTGTGCGGATCCGCACTGAGAAGATGACCGGGCGCCGGTTCCGCGAACGCGGACTACCCCAGTACCGGGGCGCCAACAAGTAAGTAATCGCTCTCGGCCGGCCGCAAATTGGGCGTCGGTGGCGGCGCAGGATCAGCCCTGAATTCGCCCAGTTGCGACGAGTCCCAACTAACACGGGTGCTGTTCTGCTGCTCGACGTCGAACGCTTGGCTCGCGATCCTGAGCCTGATTTCGCGATGTGGTCAACTGCCTCACCGCCGCACACCACCGGTCACCGCAGACAGGCGACACCACCGGTCACCGCAGACAGGCGCGAAGGTAGTGCGTAAGACTCCCACATTCGGGTCCTAAGCCCTTAAGCATTGTTCATCCGAAACGACGATCATGGTTTCAATGAGCGCCCAAACACTCTCCCCGACCGCCCCGCGCCTCTCCGACGACGAACTCGCGCTGATCAATGCCTACTGGCGTGCCGCGAACTACCTGTCTGTCGGCCAGATCTATCTGCTGGACAATCCCCTTTTGCGCGAGCCGCTTGGGCCCGAGCACGTCAAACCACGACTGCTTGGCCACTGGGGCACCACGCCGGGGCTGAACCTGATCTACACCCATTTGAACCGCATCATCCGCAACCGCGACTCCAACGTCATCTACATCGCCGGACCCGGTCACGGTGGCCCCGGACTCGTTGCCAACTCCTACCTCGAGGGTACCTACAGCGAGGTCTACTCGAGCATCGAAGAGGACACCGACGGGCTGCGAAAGTTATTTCGCCAGTTCTCATTTCCCGGCGGCATCCCCAGCCACGTAGCGTCGGAGACCCCAGGTTCGATCCACGAGGGCGGCGAGCTGGGCTACGCATTAGTTCATGCCTACGGCGCCGCGTTCGACAACCCGGACCTGGTGGTGGCATGCGTGATCGGCGACGGCGAAGCCGAAACCGGTCCACTGGCGGCCAGCTGGCATTCCAACAAGTTCCTCAACCCCGTCACCGACGGGGCGGTGCTGCCGATCCTGCACCTCAACGGCTACAAGATCGCCAATCCGACCGTGCTATCCCGTATCCCGGCCGAAGAACTCGACTCGTTGCTGCGCGGCTACGGCTACCGGCCCATCACGGTTGCCGGTGACGATCCCGCCAGCGTGCACCAACAAATGGCCACGGCACTCGACGAGGCGTTCGACCAGATCGCAGCCATTCAGCGCGCCGCCCGGGTCGATGGCGAGACGGACCGTCCTGTGTGGCCAACTATCGTGCTACGCACCCCCAAGGGGTGGACCGGCCCGAAGGAGGTCGACGGCAAGCCCGTTGAAGGCACCTGGCGATCGCATCAGGTTCCGCTCGCGGAAACTCACACAAACGCCGGGCACCGAGAGCAGCTCGAAGAGTGGCTACGCAGCTACCGACCCGAGGAGCTGTTCGACGCCGATGGCGCACTGCGTCCCGATCTGCGCGCACTCGCCCCCACGGGTGAACGCCGGATGAGCGCCAACCCGCACGCCAACGGCGGACTGCTACTGCGGGACCTGGATCTTCCGGCGTTTCCGGATTACGCGATCGCCGTGGAGAAGCCTGGCACGGGAACCGTGGAAGCCACCAGGGTGCTGGGAACGTTTCTGCGCGACGTGATCGCCCGCAATCCCGACCACTTTCGCATCATGGGTCCCGACGAGACGGCGTCGAACCGGCTCAACGCGGTGTTCGAAGTCACCAACAAGGCTTGGATGGCTGACACCGTCGCCACCGATGAAGGCCTCTCCCCCAGCGGCCGGGTGATGGAGGTGCTCTCCGAGCATCTGTG
>JAVRPF010000838.1:0-5628 GCA_032162385.1 Mycobacterium sp. | reverse complement strand
GTGCTCCCCCAGTCCGCGGACCGAGTCGAGCGCGGACGTGGTCATCCGCTTCGACCGTTTGCTGCGGTGGTAGCTGATCGCGAACCGGTGCGCTTCGTCACGTATCCGCTGCAAGAGGTAGAGGCCTTCGCTGTTGCGCGGCATGATCACCGGATCGGGCTCGGACGGTACCCATACCTCCTCCAGCCGCTTGGCCAGCCCGATCACCGCGACGTCGGTGACGCCGAGCTCGTCGAGTACCGCCGCGGCGGCATTGACCTGCGGGGCGCCGCCGTCGACCACGAACAGGTTCGGCGGGTAGGCGAACCGGCGCGACCTGCCCTCGGCGACGAGGGGGCGGTCCGCGTCGGCGACGTGCCGCATGAACCGCCGCCGCGTCACCTCGGCGATGGACGCCACGTCGTCGGACCGGCCCCCGCCTGCGGCCTCGCGGATGGCGTAGTGCCGGTAGTCCGACTTGCGGGGCAACCCGTCCTCGAACACGACCAACGACGCCACCACGTCGGTGCCCTGGACGTGGCTGATGTCCACGCATTCGATGCGCAGCGGCGCCGCGGCAAGGCCGAGGGTTTCCTGAATACTCTGCAGTGCAGCCGATCTCGCGTTGAAGTCACCCGCACGCTTGAGCTTGTGCTGGGCCAGCGCATCCTGGGCGTTGCGGTGCACCGTCTCGGCGAGCGCCCGCTTGTCGCCGCGGTGCGGCACCCGCACCTGAACGCGCGATCCACGCAACCCGGACAGCCAGATCTCCAACTCCCCCGCGTTACCGGGTAGCACCGGGACCAGTACCTGTCGAGGTACCGGGTTGGTGGCCTCGTCGCCAGTTCCACCGAGTTCGGCCTGGTCGCCGTAGAACTGCGTGAGGAACTGTTCGACCAGCAGCTCCTGGCCGGATTCGCCTGGCTCACCAGGCTTCTCGACGACCCAGCCACGCTGGCCGCGGACCCGCCCGCCGCGTACGTGGAACACCTGCACGGCCGCCTCGAGATCGTCGTCTGCGAACGCCACCACATCGGCGTCGGTGCCGTCGCCGAACACCACGGTCTGCTTCTCCAGGGCGCGCTTGAGCGCACCGATGTTGTCGCGCAACCGGGCAGCCCGCTCGAAGTCGAGCTGCTCGGACGCGGCAGTCATCTGCTTTTCCATCTCACGGACCAGCCGGTCGGTCTTGCCCGCGAGGAAGTCGCAGAAGTCACCCACGATCACCCGGTGCTCCTCGGCGCTGACCCGGCCGACGCACGGCGCCGAGCACTTGTCGATGTAGCCGAGCAGGCAGGGGCGGCCAATCTGGTTGTGCCGCTTGAATACCCCTGCCGAACACGTCCGCGCGGGGAAGACTCTGGTCAGCAGGTCGAGGGTCTCACGGATGGCCCAGGCGTGTGAGTACGGGCCGAAGTAGCGCACCCCCTTGCGGCGTGGCCCGCGGTAGACGAAGAGCCGGGGATACTCCTCGTTGAGGGTCACCGCAAGGACCGGATACGACTTGTCGTCGCGGTAGCGGATGTTGAACCGCGGGTCGAACTCCTTGATCCAGTTGTACTCGAGCTGCAGCGCCTCCACTTCGGTGCTGACCACCGTCCACTCGACGCTGGCCGCGGTGGTCACCATCTGGCGCGTGCGCGGGGCCAGTCCCAACGTGTCGGCGAAGTAGGAGTTCAACCTGCTGCGCAAGCTCTTGGCCTTGCCGACGTAGATGACGCGGCCGTGCGGATCCCGGAACCGGTAGACGCCGGGCTGCACGGGTATGGATCCCGGAGCCGGCCGGTACGTCGCTGGATCGGGCACGGGTCCCAGGTTAGTACCGCGGTGTGACCCGCTTTGGCACAGCGCGCTCCGCAGCGGCGCTACTCGATTCACCCGTTGGAGTAGGCACGGACGACCAGCCCGATGAACTACCGTCGAGTGATGCCGATCACACCGTTCGCCAAAGTGACGGCCCTTCTGGCCGGCGTCGTGTTGGTCGTGGCCGGATGTGCCACCGAGAACAGCGCACCGCCCGCCGCCGCGGGCCCCTGCCAGATCGTCGCCAACGGCACGCCGGCACCCAAGACGTCGGCAGCACCGGCCGCGGGGTCGGCCACCACGTCCCGAAACCTGTCCACCAATCCCGAGGTCGCGACCGGCTATCGGAAGGACATGACCGCGGTGCAAACCGCTCACTACGCGGTGGCCACGGCGAATCCACTGGCCACCCAGAAGGCGTGCGAAGTGCTGCGCGATGGCGGGACCGCCGCCGATGCGCTCGTCGCCGCTCAGGCGGTGCTGGGTCTGGTGGAGCCGCAGGCCACCGGCGTCGGCGGCGGTGGGTTCCTGCTGTACTTCGACGCCGCATCCGGCTCGGTGCAGGCCTACGACGGACGCGAGGTCGCTCCTGCGGCGGCCACCGAGAACTACCTGCGCTGGATCGACGACGTCAACCGCACCGAGCCGCAACCCGATGCGCGGGCGTCGGGTCGCTCGATCGGGGTGCCCGGAATCGTGCGGCTGCTGCAGGACGTGCACGACGCACACGGCAAAACGGCATGGCGCGATCTGTTCAACCCCGCAGTCGCGTTGGCCGACGATGGGTTCGACATCAGCGCCCGACTGTCCAGCGCCATCGCCGATGCCGCGCCCCAGCTGCGCGTCGACCCCGAGGCCGCCGCGTACTTCCTCAACCCCGACGGCAGCCCCAAGACGGCCGGCACTCGGCTGACCAATCCGGCCTACGCGAAAACGTTGGGCGCCTTGGCCTCCGACGGTGCTCGGGCGTTCTACACGGGCGACATCGCCCGCGACATCGTGGCCGCGGCAGCCGACACCTCCGGCGGCCGTACCCCGAGCCTGATGACGGTCGACGACCTGTCCGGCTACACGGTCAAACAACGCCAACCGCTTTGCACGCCATACCGCGACCGGGAGATCTGCGGCATGCCCCCGCCGTCGTCGGGAGGAACCACGGTGGCCGCCACCCTGGGCATCCTTGAGCACTTCACCATGAGCAGCCACAAGCCCACCGACGTCGACCTCAACGGCGGTCGACCCTCGGCGATGGGTGTCCACCTGATCTCCGAAGCCGAGCGGCTGGCCTACGCCGATCGCGACAAGTACGTCGCCGACACCGATTTCGTGCCGCTGCCGGGCGGTTCAACCAACACCCTGCTGAACGCCGCCTACCTGGCCGGGCGGGCCGCACTGATCTCTGAACAGCGCACCATGGGCGCCGCGAAACCAGGCGAGTTCAGCCCCCCGACCACACCGGTCCCGCCGACCCCCGAGCACGGCACCAGCCACATCAGCGTGTTCGACGAGTACGGCAATGCGGCCTCGTTCACGACCACGGTGGAATCGGCCTTTGGTTCGTTCCACATGGTGGACGGTTTCATTCTGAACAATCAGCTGACCGACTTCGCCGCCGAGCCGGTCGGTCCGGACGGCGCGCCGGTGGCAAACCGGGTCCAGCCCGGAAAGCGGCCACGCAGCTCGATGGCACCCACGCTGGTGTTCGACCGCGAGCCATCGGGTCGAGGACAGCTATACGCGGTGGTGGGTTCGCCGGGCGGCTCGCTGATCATCCAATTCGTAGTGAAAACCATTGTGAACATGATGGATTGGGACCTGGATCCGCAGCAGGCGGTGTCCGCGGTGGACTTCGGCGCTGCCAACTCGCCGAAGACCAACGTCGGCGGCGAGCATCCGATCATCGATACCTCGGACAACGGTGACCACGACCCCCTCGTGCAGGGGCTGCGGGCGTTGGGGCATCAGGTCGACCTCGCCGACCAGTCCAGTGGGCTGTCGGCGATCGTGCGCGACTCGGGGATTGGCTCCGGCTGGCAGGGCGGCGCAGACCCCCGCCGTGAGGGATTGGTGATGGGCGACACCAATCGCTGACGGCTACCGTCAACCCAGGCCGTCGATGAAGCCGCAGAACGCAGCTGCTTTCGCCTCGTAGTTCACGAACAGGTCGTAACTGGCCGCACCCGGTGACAGCAGCACGACGTCGACGTCGGGCAGCGCCGCGGCCACCCGGACCGCCTCGTCCAGGCCGCCCACGACGTGCGTATCCGACGGATGCTCGCGGGCATAGCCGCGCCCGATGACCGCGCCGTTGCTCGGCGCCTGGATGAGCGACACCCGGCGGGCGCCACTGCACAGGTACGCGTCGACCTGGTCGTAGTTCAGCCGCCGGTCCATGCCCCCGACGATCAGCGCGACGTTGTCGTCGGGACGCGTCGACTTGAGCGCGGCGACCACGCTCTCCCCCGTGGTGGCCAGCGTGTCGTCGATCCACCTGATCCGGCCGGTGGTCCGCACGGTCTGCAACCGGTGCGGCAGACCCTCGAACGTCTCGACGGCGGCGGCGGCCTCGTCCGGGGTGACCGTTCGGCCGAGCATCTCCTCGGCGGCCAGGACGGCGAGCGCTCCATTGACCACATTGTGCTCGTATGTCATCACTGCCGTCCCCGCAGGCCGGCGGACCGTCGCCGGATCGACGAGCCGCAGTGACGGCGGAAACGTGGTCACGCCGATGCGCTGTAGGGCGGCGATCGCGTCGGGTGTGGACACCAACGACCGTGCCCCATTGCGGAAGACGTTGGCCTTCGCGAGGTAGTACCGATCGATGCCACCGTGCCAATCCAAATGGTCCTCGTGAAGATTCGTCACGACGGCCACCGCGGGTGAGGTGGTCAGCAGCGCCGCCTGCTGACTCGACAACTCCGCGACCACCACCGCGTCGCGGTCCGGTGCCAGGTCCGATAGCGGGGTGCCGATGTTTCCGGCTACCACCGCGTTGACGCCGAGTCTGCCGAGCAGGTGACTGAGGAACGAGGCGGTGGTGCTCTTGCCCTTGGTGCCCGTGACGCCGATGGTCTGCGCGCCGTGGCGCGACACGAACCAGTCGGCCGCACTCGAGATGCGCGCGCCGGAGGCCCGCAGTTCGGCGAAGACCGGCTGCCGCCACGGCACCCCCGGGCTGATGAACACGATGTCGCAGTCGCGCAGGCGATTCAGATGTTCCGCACCACGAAACACCGTGACACCCGCGATGTCGCCCGGCACCTCGAGGCGGCCGCGCCCCACGTCGTCGACGGCCTCGATGCGCGCCGCGCCCGCGGCGGCGGCAGACCTGGCCATCGAGACACCCTCCCGGCCGAAACCCCAGATCCCGACGACCAGACCGGCCAGCTCAGGTCTTTGGGACGGCGCCATCTCGGTCATCCAGGGTCGACGCGTACCGCGCGGGCACGTAGTGAACGTCGGGGCCCGAGTCGCCCGTGGCCGCGACCGCTTCCAATTCGGCACGCCGAGCTCGGAACCCCTCCACCAGCGGCAGTCCTCGCCAGTCGTCGTCGTCCACGATCGACAGCAGGGACTCGGCGGCTTCGTAGTACTCCCCGACGCACTCGAAGGGTTTGTGCACACCCAACCCGACGATGTCGGAGAACCCCGGTCGATTGTCGTTGTCGGCGAACAGGTTGTGGCCGAAGATGGCCTCCACCTCGGCGCGGCCGAGGCGCGGCCCCATGAGTAGGAAGACGAAGAGGCACTTCGGACAGTGCCCACACCACGACGCACCCCGACGCCCGGCGTCGAGCGCGAACGGCCGGTTGCAGCTGATGAACACCCGGAAGTACTCCGGGCTAC